>DASZUN010000219.1:0-48584 GCA_035547615.1 Gemmatimonadaceae bacterium
CATCACGTTCGATCCCGACGCCGGCCCGCTCCTCTCCGACGGCATGAGCCTCGACGGCAACCCGGCCGTCGACGATCGCTGGCCGGAGTACACGCTCGACTACGTCGACGACACGGGGCAGGCGAAGCAGCTCACGCTGCCACTCACCACCGCCGATTGGGCCGCGACCGAAGGCCGGTTCCGCAAGCACTTCACGCCGGCGGACCCGTCCACGTGGAACGAGGACATGGTCCCGTTCCACGAGTTTCTCGATCTCTCACCAGAGGATCGTGAAGGCAAGACACCGTTCATCCACACCATCGATCGCGACAAGCATCTGGCTCGCCTGAGCGTCTCGCTCGAGATCGTCCGGCTCGCCGAGGAACGGCAGCAGTTCTGGGCGCAGCTCAAGGAGATCGCCGGCGTCGCACCGTCTGACGCGCTGCGCGATCGCTTGCTCGGAGAGGTGGAAGCCGCCTACGAACGGAAGCTCGCGACGATGAAGGCCGAGTACGAGGCGAAGCTCGCCGCTCTGCCGCACGAGATCGCGCGCCGGATGGCGGGGGCGCTGTTGGGGAAGCAGAACGGACATGCGGCGACGCCAAGTCATCCCGAGCGTAGCGAGGGATCTCCCGTGGTCGCGCGCGTGGCCGCCACCGCGACGCCGACGCAAGATCCCTCGGCCGCTTCGCTCCCTCGGGATGACACCCGGGCACCCGCCACTCCCACCGCGTCCTCCGCGCCCTCCGCGGTGAACGCCGCTCCCGCTGCCGTCGCCACCGCCGAGGACGACGCCCTCGCGATCGACCCCTACATCGACTCGCCGCGCTGCACCTCGTGCAACGAGTGCATCAACCTCAACGGAAAGCTCTTCGCCTACAACGGCGCCAAGCAGGCCACGGTAGCCAATCCCGACGCGGGCACCTTCGCGCAGCTCGTGACGGCGGCGGAGCGCTGCCCCGTCAGCATCATCCACCCCGGGACGCCGCGCAATCCGAAGGAGAAGGATCTGCCCAAATGGTTGAAGCGCGCCGAGCCGTTCAGTTGAGGCGGCAATGAGCATTCTCTCATTCGGCTCCGGATTCCGCCACGGCGTGCACCCGCCGGAGAGCAAGGACCTCACGGCCCGGCTCCCCATCCGGCGCATGCCGTATCCGCGCCAGGTCGTGATCCCGCTGCGGCAGCACGCCGGCAAGCCGTCCCGGCTCGTCGTCAAGGTGGGCGATCGCGTGCACCGCGGCGACGTGATCGGCCAGGCCGACGGATTCGTCTCGGCGCCCGTCCATGCGTCGGCGACCGGCCGCATCGCCGAGATCGGCCTCTGGCCGCACCCCGACGGCAGCATGGACACGGCGGTGTGCATCGAGGTCGAGCCGTTCTCGCCGCAGGTGAGCCGCGAGCGCATCGTGCCGACCTGGGAGCACCTCTCGGCCGAGGAGATCGTGCGCGCCGTGCAGCAGGGCGGTGTGGTGGGACTCGGCGGCGCGGCATTCCCCACGCACGTGAAGCTCGCCCCGCCCAAGGACATCACCGTCGAGACGATCATCCTCAACGGCGCCGAGTGCGAGCCGTATCTCACGACCGACCATCGCATCATGGTCGAGTATCCGGAGCGCGTACACCTGGGCGCCCGGATCATGCTCCGATCGCTCGGCGCCAAGCGCATCGTGATCGGCGTCGAGCGCAACAAGCCGGACGCGATCGCGGCGCTCGAGCGAACCAGGCCGACCGACATCGACGTCACGATTCTCCCGCTCACGGTGAAGTACCCGCAGGGCGCGGAGAAGATGATGATCAAGGCGGTGACGGGACGCGAAGTCCCGTCGGGCAAGCTGCCGGTGTCCCTCGGCGTCGTGGTGCAGAACGTCGGCTCCGCGGCCTCGATCGCCGAGATCTTCGACACCGGGCTGCCGCTGGTCGAGCGCATCGTGACGGTGACGGGCCCCGGGATCCGGCATCCGTCCAATCTCATCGTGCCCGTGGGGACGAGGCTCCGCGATCTGATCGACAGTTGCGGCGGCCTGCTCCCCGATGCCGGCGAGATCGTGTTCGGCGGCCCGATGATGGGCAACGCGGTCGCCAGTCTCGACACGCCGATCGTGAAAGGCACCACCGGAGTCGTGGTGCTCGCGAAATCGCAAACGCGCCAGGAAGCGACCTATCCCTGCATCCACTGCGGGCGGTGCCTCGACGCGTGCCCCGTGTTCCTGAATCCGTCGATGCTCGGCGACTACGCCCGCGTGCAGCGCTACGAGGCCATGGAGGCGCTGCACCTCGCGGACTGCATGCTGTGCGGTTCCTGCTCGTACGTCTGCCCGTCGAACATTCCGCTCGCACAGATGTTCCAGGCGAGCAAGGCCGCCCTGCGCCGAATCAATGCGGCGAAGGCGGGTGTCGCATGACCGCGGCTCGCCTCGTCATCACCGCGTCGCCGCACGTCCATGCGCAGGACGACACGCCGACGATCATGTGGAACGTCGTCGGCAGCCTGGTCCCGTTGGTGCTCGTGGCGACGTGGTTCTTCGGTCCAAGCGCGCTGCTCGTCGTTGGCGCGGCGGTGATCGGCGCGGTGCTCACCGAGCGGGCGCTCGGCAAGCGCGGCACGCTCGGCGACGGATCGGCCGCGATCACCGGAATTCTGCTCGGCCTCACGCTGCCGGCCGGCATGCCGATGTGGATGGCCTTCGTCGGCGGCATCTTCGGCATCGCGTTCGGCAAGCTGCTCTTCGGCGGCCTGGGCTACAACGTCTTCAATCCCGCGCTCTTCGGCCGAGCGTTCCTGCAAGCGGCGTTTCCGGTCGCGATCACGACCTGGCCGGCGGTTGGCGGCCCGGCGAAGTGGTGGTCACTTCGCGGCGACAATTTCGCGCTGCCGTTCATGTCGGCGCACCCCGACGCGATCACCGCCGCGACGCCGCTCGGCCTCATGAAGTTCGAGGCGAAGGGCACGGCGCTCTTCAATCTCTTCATCGGCAACACCGGCGGGTCGCTCGGCGAGACGTCGGCGCTGTTGATCCTGCTCTGCGGCGGATATCTCGCCTGGCGCGGCTATCTCAACTGGCGGATCCCGGCGAGCATCTTCGCGACCGTCGCGCTCTTCGCCGCCGTGCTGCACGCCGCGAACGCGAAGTATCCCAGTCCGCTGTTCATGCTCTTCTCGGGCGGGCTGATGCTCGGCGCGGTGTTCATGGCGACCGACATGGTCACGAGCCCCGTCACGAACGCCGGCAAATGGCTGTTCGGACTAGGCATCGGTGTACTCGTCGTGTGCATTCGCGTGTGGGGCGGCCTCCCCGAAGGCGTGATGTACGCCATCCTGCTCATGAACGCCCTCGTGCCGTTCATCAACAAGGCGACGCAGCCTCGCGTGTTCGGCACGCGGGTGGCGCAGGAGGTGGCGCAATGAGCATGGGTGCGAGTGGCCTGCCGCCGGTGGCCGCGAAGGACGTCCGCTCGTGGAAGCTGCTGAGCATGATGACCGGCGCCGGCGCGATCGCCGGCATGCTGATCGTCTCGGCCTACAACCTGACGCTGCCAAAAATCGAGGCGCATCAGGGCGAGGTCATGCAGCAGGCGATTCAGGAAGTGCTCAAGGCGCCGAAGTCGTACGACACGCTGTACCTCGTCAACGGCGCACTGACGAAGACCGTGCCCGCCGGCGCGGACGCCAAGAAGCTGGAGAAGATCTATCTCGGCCACGACGCGGCGGGAAAGCCGGTGGGCTACGCGATCAACGCCGCCGAGAACGGCTTTCAGGATCTCGTCACGCTGATGTTCGGCTACGATGCCGCGGCGCACAAGCTGATCGCCATGAAGGTGATCGGCAACAAGGAGACGCCGGGCCTCGGCAACAAGATCGAGACGGATAGCGCCTTCGTGAACGGCTTCGTCAACGCCGTGGCGCCGATCAACGGCGTGAAGAAAGACCGCGGCAAGCAGTCGCCCAACGACGTCGTGATGATCACCGGCGCCACGATCTCGTCGCGCGCGGTCATTCGCATCATCAACAACGCGATCACGCGGTGGCAGCCGCTGATCGACGCGTATCACGAGGAGCCCAGGTCATGAAAGCCATCATCGGCATCGTCGGCATGGCGATCATCTTCGGCGTGTACAGTCTGCTGCGCCCGCGCGAGAGCACGTGCTCGGGGCACTGCGCCGGCTGCACGGGCGACGGCGCGTGTGAATCGGATGGAGCGAAACGATGAGTGAGACCTCGGAAGTCCGCCCGCTCAGCCAGCAAATCGGGCGTCGTGAATTCGTCGGACTCGGGCTGGGCGCGTTCGTCGTCGCCGCGATTCCGCTCGCGCGGCGACGGCCGGTGGGCGTCGTGCACCGCACGATGCCCGTCATGGGCACGATCGCCCAGTTCGCCGTCGTCCACCGCGATCCGCGCGAGGCGCACGCCGCGATCGATGCCGCGATGGCCGAGCTGGTCTGGGTCGAGCGCACGATGACGCGATTCACGGACACGTCGGACATCGGCCGCGCCAACCTGCAGGCGTCCCGGGAAGGCGTGTTCGTCACGCCGGAGACGGCCCACGTGACGAGCGAGGCGCTGCGTTGGGCGGCCGCGCTCGACGGGCGCTACGATCCGGCCATCGGCGCCGTGTGCAAGCTCTGGGACGTGAAGCACCGGCACGAGCCGCCGCCCGACGATCGGATCGCGGCGCTCGCGAATCGTCGCTTCTATGCGAGCGTCGAAGCCGGCGTGTTGCGCGGTAAACCCGTGCTCCGGTACTACGACGCCGGCGCGCGGCTCGACCTGGGCAGCATTGCCAAGGGCTACGGCGTCGACCGCGCCATCGCGGCGCTTCGCCGCCTCGGAATCGAGAAGGCGGTCGTCGTCGCCGGCGGCGATTTATACGCACTCGGCCATGCGCCCGACGGCGAGCCCTGGTCGATCGGCATCCAGTCACCGACCGACGAGCGGGCGATCGTGGGCACGCTCGCGCTCGCCGATCGCGGCGTGGCGACCTCCGGCACGTATCGGCAGTTCTTCCGATACCGCGGACACCGGTACCACCACATCATGGACCCTGTCACGGCGTCACCCCGCGCGACCGCGATGCAGAGTCTCACCGTGATCGCCGATTCCGTCATGCACGCGGACGCGTCGACGACGGCGCTCTTCGGCCTCGAGGAAGTGGAGATCAGGCGGCAGCTCGCCCGGAATCTCCCGGGCGCCGAGCTCGCCCGGATCATCTGAGCATGAGGATCCGCTAATGAGCATGATCAAGGCGGAATCGTCCTCCGCCCCCAAGACGCCGGGTGCGGTCCTCACGCGGGGATTCTGGCACGAGAACCCCGTCCTCGTGCAGACGCTCGGCCTCTGCTCGGCGCTCGCCGTCACGAACGCGGTCGCGAACAGCCTCGCCATGGGGCTCGCGACGACGTTCGTGCTCGTCGGCGCGAGCATCGTCGTCTCGCTGCTGCGGAAGATCATCCCGCACCAGATCCGCATCACGACCTACATCCTCATCATCGCCACGTTCCTCGCGATCGCCGACATGTCGCTCGAGGCGATCGTGCCCGACGTGCACAAGGCGATGGGGCCGTACATCGCGCTGATCATCACCAACTGCATCGTGCTCGGACGCCAGGAGGCGTTCGCGTCCCGTCAGCCCGTGGGGCTCGCGGTGCTCGACGCGCTCGGCAACGGCACCGGCTTCACGATCGCGCTGCTGATGATGGGCATCCCGCGCGAGGTGCTGGGGAACGGCACGTTCCTCGGCGTCCACGTGATGCCGCACACGTTCGAGCCGTGGGTCGTGATGATGCTCCCGCCCGGCGGCTTCTTCATGATCGGCCTGCTGCTGCTCACCGCGAACTGGCGGGACCTGCGGCGCCAGACCCGCTCGCGCGTCGAGGCGGCCATCGCCGCGGAAGCCGCGGAAGCCGCGGAGGAAGTGCGCGAACCGGAGGCTGCGCTCGTATGAACAACGTCTTCTGGATTTTCATATCGGCGGCGATCGTCACGAACTTCGTCCTCGTCTACTTCCTCGGGCTCTGTCCGCTGATCGGCGTCACGAACCAGAGCGCGACCGGCCTGCGGCTCGGTTTGGCCACGACGTTCGTGATGGTGCTGGCGAGCCTCGCGGCGTGGGTGCTCAACACCTGGGTGCTCGGCGCGGCGCCGTTCCTGCGCGTGATCTCCTTCGTCGTCGCCATCGCGTCGATCGTGCAGATCGTGGAACTGTTCGTGAAGAAGACGAGCCCGTCGCTGTATCGGGAGCTCGGCATCTTCCTGCCGCTCATCGCCAGCAACAGTCAGGTGCTGGGCATGACGATCTTCCAGACCAACCGCGGCTACACGCTCATCCAGGGATTGATGTTCGCCGTCGGCGGCGGGCTGGGGATCACCGCCGTCCTGTCGCTCGTCGGGGGCATTCGCGAGCGGACCGACCTCGCGCCGATCCCCGCCATCGCCCGCGGCCCCGCGCTGGTGTTCATGATCGCCGCCACGTTGTCGCTCGCCTTCATGGGCTTCGCCGGCATGGGCGCGGCCTGACGCACGGACCGTATCGAAACGCTCTCGCACACTCGCGCATCCACGCTCCATCCACCGCACACGCCGGCCGAGCCGGCACGCAGCAGCGGAGGTCCGAATGAAGTCCCAAACCGCTTATTGCTCCGCTTGTGACCGGGACGTGCAGATCGTCATCACCGACGAGCCTTCGCAGGACGGCCATGCGAATCTCGTCGACGCGGAGATCGTGTGCCTCGAGATCGGCAGCAAGTGCACGGGCGAGCTGTGTCCGATCGGCGCGACGTCGCCGACCGTGATGGCCGCGCGCCTCGTGCGCAACGGCTTTCAGACGATCATCCATCCGGTGGTCGACGCGATGTGCGAGCGCTGCGGGAAAGTGACGCCGCACGCGATCATCGAGCCGACGCACGCGACGTGCGTGGACTGTGGCGCGGCGGTGGCGAGAGGGAACTGGTAGGAGGACGGTCCGTGGTCTGTAGTCGGTAGTCCGTGGTCCCTCCTCTACAGACCACGGACCACAGACGAGCCTCACTCCCCTCGCGCCATCTGCTCCTCGCGATCCTCCCGCCGCGTCACGCCGGCGAGCCCCGCGTCGGATTCCGGCTGCACTTGATCCGCGAGCTCCTCCGGCACCGGCGGCAGGAGCGCCAGGTGGAGCACCTCGTCCATGCGGTCGACGAACGTGAACGCCATGTTCTTGCGCACTTCGTCCGGCACCTCGCGCAGATCCTTCTCGTTCGACTTGGGCATGATCACTTCGCGCAGTCCCGCCCGATAGGCCGCGAGCACCTTCTCCTTCACGCCGCCGATCTCGAGGACCTTCCCGCGCAGCGTCACCTCGCCCGTCATCGCCACGTCGCGCCGCACCGGGCGCCCGGAGAGCGCGCTCGCGATCGCCAGCGTGAGCGTGATCCCCGCGCTCGGCCCGTCCTTCGGGATCGCGCCCGCGGGAAGATGGATGTGGAGATCGCTCTCCTTGAAGACGGAGTCGTCGATGCCCAGTTGCTGCGCGCGCGACCGCACGTACGAGTACGCCGCGTCGACCGACTCGCGCATCACGTCGCCCAACTGTCCGGTCACGGTGAGCCGCCCCGAACCCGGCATCTTGAGCGCTTCAATGAGCATGATGTCGCCGCCCGTGGACGTCCACGCGAGCCCCGTCACGACGCCGACCTCCGGCACCTTCTCCGCTTCTTCCACCGCGTAGCGCGGAATGCCGAGGATCTCCTCGACCTTGTCGACGTCGATCACCCAGGCGCCTTCCTCACCGTCCGCCTTCTTGCGCGCGCGCTTGCGCATGATCGCCGCGAGGTTGCGCTCGAAGTTGCGGAGCCCCGCTTCGCGCGAGTAGCGGTTGGAGATGAACGACAGCGATTCGTCCGTGAACTGGATGTCCTTGTCGGTGATGCCGTGCTCCTCGAGCAGGCGCGGCAGCAGGTACCGCCACGCGATCTCGACTTTCTCCTCGACCGTGTAGCCCGCGATCTTGATGACTTCCATGCGGTCGCGAAGCGGGGCGGGGATGTCGTACAGGTTGTTCGCCGTGCAGATGAACAGGCACTGCGACAGGTCGAACGGGAGATTCAGATAGTGATCGACGAACGCGTTGTTCTGCGCCGGGTCGAGCACCTCGAGCATCGCCGCCGTGGGGTCTCCGCTCGGCCCGCCGCCCGACATTTTGTCAATTTCATCGATCATTAATACCGGATCTTTGACACCCACGCGCCGCAGCGCCTGGATGATCAGCCCCGGCATCGCGCCCACGTACGTCCGCCGGTGGCCGCGGATCTCGGCCTCGTCCCGCACGCCGCCGACCGAGATGCGATAGAACTCGCGCCCGATCGCCTTGCCGATCGCCGCGCCGAGCGACGTCTTGCCCGTGCCCGGCGGCCCGACAAAACAGAGAATCGGCCCGTGCGGATCGCCGCCGCGCAGCTTGCGCACGGCGAGATACTCGATGATCCGCTCCTTCGCCTCGTCCAGGCCGTAGTGCCCCTCGTCGAGCGCGTTCTCCACCTTCGCGAGATCGATGTCGTCGCCGCCCGAGCGCTTGTTCCACGGCAGCGAGAGCACCCAGTCCAGGTACGTCCGCACCACCTGGTATTCGCTCGACGCCGGCGAGAGCATGCGCATCCGCTCCGTCTCCCGGCGCGCCTCCTGGCCGACTTTCTCCGGAAGCTTCGCGTCGTCGATCTTCTTCAGGATGTCGATCGCTTCCTTCTCGCCCGGGTCCGCCTCGCCCAGCTCGGCCTGGATCGCGCGGAGCTGCTGCCGCAGGTAGAACTCGCGCTGGTGCTGCTCGATCTTGATCTCCGTCTGCCGCTTCACATCCTCCATCACGCGCGCGCGGGCGACCTCGCGCTCGAGCCGCGTGAGGATGAACCGCAGCCGCTGGCCCACGTCGAGGCGCTGCAGCACTTCGTCCTTGTCGGCGATCCGAAAGTTCATGTTCGTCGCCGCCAGGTCGGCGAACCGCCCCGGGTCGGAGACGTTCATCTTGAGGATCGCCGGCACCTCGTCGGGAATCCGATCCACCAGCTCCGCGAGCGTCTCCGCCGCCGACACGATGCGCGTGACGAGATCGTCGAGCTCGGCGGGATCCGCCGGCGTCTCGCGCGCCGCGCGCACGTGCGCGATGGGGTAGGGCTCCAGCTGCTCCATGTCGTCGACCACGATGCGCCGCAGTCCCTGCAGCGTGATCTGCACCGTGTCGCCCGGCAGGTTGATGCGCTCGTGCACGCGCGCCGCCACGCCCACGCGCCCGTGAAAGCGCTGCGAGTCGATCGGCTCGTCGTGATCACCGCTCGCCACCACGAGCGCCACGATCAGCCCCGGCTCCTCGTGCGCGCGCAGAAGCGCGAGGTTCTCGGGCGCCCCCATCTGCACCGCGATCGTCCCCAGCGGGTACACGATCGTGGAGCGGAGCGCCATCAACGGAAGCGTCGGCGGTAGTTCCGACTTGAGGATGTCGTCCTTGCGCTGCGGTTTCGCCATTGCTCTCGAGTTAGGTCCACCCACTCAGTGCCGGCCCGGCGACTCGTCCGTCATCCCGAGCGTAGCGAGGGATCTGCTTACCCTACCGTGTCGCTCGTGTGCAAAGACTGGGACAGTAGATCCCTCGGTCGCTTCGCTCCTCGGGATGACAGGTGTCTTCGCGGGCGCCTCGATCAGTCCCCGAATTTCGTAAGTATAACACCCACTGTGCCTTACCCGATAGCCGGTCGCTTGAATCCCGGCAGGTCACCGGCTAAATTTCCTGGTCTATGTTCGACGAGCTGTCAGAGAAACTCGAAGCGACCTTCGCGCGCCTGCGCGGTCGCGGCGTCCTCACCGAAGCCGATATCAAGGAAGGCTTGCGGGAGGTGCGTCGCGTGCTGCTCGAAGCCGACGTCAATTTCCAGCTCACGCGCGAGTTCCTCGAGCGCGTCGAGAAGAAAGCGGTCGGCGTCACGCAGCTCAAGACGGTTTCCCCCGGCCAGCAGTTGGTGAAGATCGTCTACGACGAGCTCACCGCCATGCTTGGCGAGCGGCGCGAGGGTCTGAAGATGAGCTCCGTGCCGCCCACCGTCGTGATGATGGTCGGGCTCCAGGGCTCGGGGAAGACGACCACCGCCGCCAAGCTCGCTCGCAAGCTCAAGGCGGAGAACCGTCCCGCTCGCCTCGTCGCGGCCGACGTCTATCGTCCCGCCGCCATCGACCAGCTCGAGACCCTCGGCACGCAGCTCGAGGTGCCCGTCTACGCCGAGCGCGACACGCAGGACGTGGTGCGCATCGCAAAGAACGGCATCGAGCAGGCGAAGCGCGCGCGCGACCGCGTCGTCATCGTCGACACCGCCGGCCGGCTGCAGATCGACGACGACATGATGCAGGAGCTCGAGCGCCTCAAGGCGGCGATCCACCCCGACGAGATCCTGCTCGTCGCCGACGGCATGACGGGCCAGGACGCCGTGAAGATCGCGCAGGGCTTCGACGAGCGGCTGCACGTCACCGGCGTCGTCCTCACCAAGATGGACGGCGATGCGCGCGGCGGCGCGGCGCTCTCGATCTACGGCGTCACCAAGAAGCCGATCAAGTTCATCGGCGTGGGCGAGAAGCCGGACGCGCTCGAGGAGTTCTATCCCGAGCGCATGGCGGGCCGCATCCTCCAGCAGGGCGACATCGTCTCCCTCGTGGAGAAGGCCCAGACCGCCTTCGACGCCGACGAAGCCAAGCGCCTGGAGAAGAAGGTCCGCAAGGAAGGCATGGACCTCTCCGACTTCCTGGCGGCGATGAAGCAGATCGAGCGGCTCGGTCCGCTCGAGGGGCTGCTCAAGATGCTGCCCGGCGTCAATTCGAAGATGCTCAAGCAGGTCAAGGCGGCCGATCCCAAGCGGCTCAAGCACCTCGAGGCCATCGTGCTGTCGATGACGCTCGAGGAGCGGAAGAAGCCCGAGATCATGAACGGCTCGCGCCGGGCGCGCGTCGCCAAGGGCGCCGGCCGGCCGATCAGCGAAGTGAATCGGCTGCTCGAGCAGTTCCGCGAGATGCAGAAGATGATGAAGAAGGCCGGCGGCATGGCCGGCGGTGGGAAGTTCAATCCCGCGATGTTTCGGGGGATGCGGTAGAAGTCGTCCGTGGTCTGGAGTCTGTGGTGTACAGACCACAGGCCACGGACGTGCAGTCCCGGGTGCGGTCGGCCGGTTGGTCGACGCGCGAGGAGCCCGGAAGCAGTACGAAACCTGAATGAGGAAACGAGAATGGCCGTCAAGATTCGCCTCCGTCGCACGGGCCGCAAGAAGCAGCCCACGTATCGTATCGTCGTCGCCGACTCGCGCAGCCCGCGCGACGGCAAGTTCATCGAGATCGTCGGCCAGTACGCGCCTCGTTCGGGTGAGCAGGCGCTGAACCTGGAGGACGAGCGCGTCAACTACTGGCTCGACAACGGCGCGCAGCCCACGGACACCGTGCGCTCGCTGCTCCGCAAAGCCGGCGTGCTCAAGGCCCGCCACGAGGCGCGCCTCGGCCGCAAGCTGACCGCCGCCGCCGTGCCGGTTGCCGAGAACACCGAGGAAACCTCGGCGTAAGCATGACCACTCCCGCGCCCGAGCTGATCATCATCGGGCGGGTTCGCAAAGCACACGGCGTCCGCGGCGATCTCGTCGTCGAGCCGATCACCGACGAG
The DNA here is from genome assembly GCA_035547615.1 of Gemmatimonadaceae bacterium. Lineage (GTDB taxonomy): Bacteria > Gemmatimonadota > Gemmatimonadetes > Gemmatimonadales > Gemmatimonadaceae > JAQBQB01. The sequence goes on from DASZUN010000219.1 coordinate 11,631, forward strand.
CCGGACGCGGTCTTCGCGCCCGGCCGTCGCGTTTTTGCGGGCACCGTCGGCGGCGACCTCGCCAAGGGATCGCCGGAATTGCACGTCGAGAGCGCCTCGCCCTTCAAGGGAGGCTTCATCGTGCACTTCGCCGAGATCGCCGACCGCACCGTCGCCGACACGTGGCGCGAGCGCTTCCTGCTCCTGCCCGCCGACGAGCTCGAGCCGCTCGCCGCGGACGAGATCTATCTGCACGACCTGATCGGCATGCGCGTCGAGCTCGAGTCGGGGGAGCCGGTCGGCACGGTGGTCGAGTTCTACGAGCTTCCGCAGGGGCTCACGCTCGAAGTGCGGCGCGAGAATGGCACGGTGCTCGTGCCGTACGACCGCATCGTGACGAGCGTCGATGGCGAAGCGCGCGTGATCCGAATCGCCCCCCCCGACGGGCTGCTGGATTGATGTTGCGCATCAACGTCGTCACCATCTTCCCGGAATTCTTCACTGGCCCGCTCGGGTTGAGCATCCCCGCGCGCGCGCGGGAGGCGGGCGCCGTCGACTACCGCGTCGTCGACCTGCGCGACTTCACGCACGACCGCCATCGCACCGTGGACGACTACCCGTACGGCGGTGGGGCGGGGATGGTGATGAAGCCGGAGCCGTTCTTCGAGGCGGTGGAATCGCTGGCCGCCGTGCCGCCGATCGTGCTGATGTCCGCTCGCGGCCGCCGCTTCACGCATGCCGACGCGGTGCGCTTCGCCGCCGGCGGCGAGCTCACGCTGCTGTGCGGCCACTACAAGGATGTCGATCAGCGCGTGGCCGACCATCTGGCGACCGAGGAGCTCTCGCTCGGCGACTTCGTGCTGAGCGGCGGCGAGCCGGCGGCGCTCGCCGTGATCGACGCGACGGTGCGCCTGCTCGAAGGCGCGATGTCGGATCTCGAGAGCGCGCGCACCGACTCGTTCTACGATCGGGGCTTGAGCGCGCCGAGCTACACGCGGCCACCGGTGTACCGCGGGCACGCGGTGCCGGACGTGCTGCTCTCGGGCGATCATAAGAAGATCGCCGAGTGGCGCGCGCGCGAAGGCGAGCGGCTGAGCGAGACGCGCCGGCCGGACGACGCGACATAAGCGTCCACCGCAATGCGCGACAATGTTCTGTCGCGCTCGGTGCCGCACAAGGTGCGCGCGATCACCGCTGGCAGGAATCATTACGCAGCCGGCCGAGCCGCCGCGATGACGAAAGATGAGAGCCCTCTAATCTTCGCGAGTACGAACAAGATTAGACGTTTCTAATCTGCGACGCGGATTAAAAAACTCCAATGTTTGTCTTGACGTATTCGTGCGCACGTTCCTAAGTTCGCGCGCCATTTGTCGCGCCGGTGCGAGCGGCAGGTTGCGCGCGATGCGCGGCGGTGGCGACGTCGGGCACGGGGCGATTCGACTCTCATCCTCTTTGGAGGCGACATGAAGAAGATTCGGCTGAACCTTGATGACCTGCAGGTCGATTCGTTCGAGACGACGGAGCCCGACTCGACGCGCCCAGGCACCGTCTTCGGCATGGCATCCGATCCGACGGTCTGCGGCTGGGGCACGTGCGGCAACACGGATTGCAACGTGCTCACGTGCAATCCCACCTCCGCCAACGACACCTGCGTGTCGACGCAGGATTTCCAGTGCGGAACGGGTGACAACACCCAGTACACCGACGGCTCGTGCTCCTGCACCGGTGATGGGCAGAGCATCTACTGCGTGTCGCTCGCCGCGGGCTCGCTCGACATCTGCGACACGGTGAACAACCTCACCTGCTACAACTACTTCACCTGCGGCGGCTCCGGCTGCTGACGGACGACGTACGCGTGTTGGCGCGGCGGCGGGTGCCGCGGCTCACGTCGCCGCGGACTCGCCGCCGGTAGTGCGGTGTGCACGTGCCCCGTGTCCGCCGAGCCGGCGCCGTGTGATTCGATCGTTTCACGTCGATCTCTCAGCTTGCGAACGCGCGTAGCGGGCCCGCGCGCGTGGGAGGAGTAGCCGTCGTGCAGCAGGATTCGAGCAATCGTATGACCGCGCGGTCGCGATTCATCGTGCGGGTGGCGGGTCTCCCGATGGATGCGCTGCACGGGCTCCGTGCATCGCGCACGCCGGACGTGCTCCGCCGCACGTCGGAGTGCCGGGACGCCATCGCGGCGCTCCGCGACGGCCTCAGCGAGCGGTTGTACGCCGCCGTTGGCGCCATGGCCGAGCGTCGCGAGCGCAACAAGGTGCTCGAGGTGCGGCGCCGCCTGTTCAACGGCCGACCGCTCGCGCCCGACACGCGAGCGGCGCTGCACGCGATGCTCGCGCCGGCGCTCGTCGACGCGATTGCCGCGTACGACGACCTGTTGCGCACCCGCGAGCGACTCGCGACGGAGCTCGAGACGGCCTACGCCGACGATCTCGCGGATGCGCGCACCGCGGTGCGCGCTCTGGTGCGAGACGAGGATTTTCAGGCGGCGCTCCTGCTCTCCTCCGCGAGCCTGTTCGGGAATCTCGAGCGCTTCCTGAAGGGCGACAGCCGCGCTGGGCGGTCGCGAGAGGAGCAGCTCGAGCGCGGATTGCTTCGCTACCTCGTGCGGATGGGTGCCAAGTCGACTCCCTACGCGCGCTTCTGCACCGTCCTGCCCGGGCGCTTCGATTCCGACAGCCGCGTCGCCGTCGCGAATGCCGCGCTGCTTGGATTCGACGCCGATCCGGCGCGCAAGCGCGGGCACCTCAGACTGAACAAGAGTCTGCACGCCGTGCTCTGGGCGCATCTCTCCGCGCGACCGGCGATTCGCAGTACGCTCGTTGTGGAGCTGAACTCGACGCTTGCGGAAGATGGCGAGCGATGGCGCTTCCTGGCGAGCACCGGCGCGCGCGAGCTGTTCCAGCGCCTCGGTCGGTCGCCGGCGCTGGATCTGATCGTTCGCACAGTACGCGGCGGCAACGCGATCACCTTCGGCGCACTCGTCGCGCGCATCGTCGCCGACCCGGAGATCGACGCCACGCCCGTGGACGCCGAAGCGTACCTCGATCGCTTGGTCGAGTTTGGCTTGCTCGGGCTCCGGCGCGTCGTTCGCGACCAGGAACCCGACTGGGACGTCCCGCTCGCGGCGTATCTCGAGCGCATCGACGACGAGCATGGAGCGCTCGTGGCCGGGATGCTGCGCGACGTCCGAGCGCGGCTCACCGAATACGCCGGCGCTCGGCCGGTGGCACGCGAGCCGCTCGGACGATCGATCGATCAGACGATCCTCGCCACGCTCGAGCGCCTCGGCCTGGAGCCGGAGATCCCGCGTGGCATCGCGCTGTTCGAGGATGCGTCGGCCGACGCCGAGATGCGGATCGCCCGAACGCCCGGCGTGGAGCGTGCGCTCGCCTCGCTCGCCCAATTTCTCGAGATCGTGCGGCCGGTCGCGTTTCCGCGCGTCGATCAGGCGACGATGCGGTACTACTTCGATCGTCGGTATCCCGATCGCGAAGCCGTGCCGCTCCTCCAGTTCTATGAAGACTTCTCACGCGATCATCTCAAGGCGCACATGGCACAGGAGGCGCGCGTGCGCTCCGGCACCGTGCCGGGGGCGGTGATCGATCACAATCCGCTGCGTGCGCCCGCCGTCACCGACATTCTCGTCGGGATCTCACGCATTCAGGAGTTGCTGCGCGCGTGTTGGCACTCCAACCCGTGCGCCACGAGCATCGACATCACGCCGGGCGAGCTTCGGTTCGCGGTCGGCGACCTGCGCGTTCCCGATCGCGATTGCCATTCGTTCGGCATGTTCGCGCAGATCGTGGCGCCGCACGCCGACGACGCACAGGTCATCGTCTCCGGCGGCCAGGCGCTCACCGGATACGGCAAGTTCTTCTCGCGGTTCCTCTATGTTCTCCCACCCGACGTGCGCGACGCGGTGGTCGCCGAGAATGCCGGGCTGACGCGTGATTGGCTCGCCGAGATCTGCGGCGATCACGACTTCAACCCGAACCTCCATCCGCCGCTGCTGCCGCACGAGATCGCGTATCCGGGCACCGAGGGCGACGCTGATTCGCCGCGGCTCCGGTGCGCCGATCTCGTCGTGCGCCGCGACGATGGCGACGCCAACAACCTCCATCTCGTGCACGCGCCGTCGGGGCAGCGTGTGCTCGCGATCGACCTCGGGTTCATGAACCCGAGGCTGCGACCGGCGCTCTATCAATTGCTCGCTCGGTTCGCCCCCGTCATGAACTTCGTGATTCCGGTCCCGAGCGCGCCGGATCGTCCGGCGCAGCACACGAGCGCAGGGGAGAGCGCCGCGGCCGACACGGCTCGGCCGCGGGGGGTCACGTATCGGCCGCGGATCACGTTCGACTCGCGCGTCGTACTCGCGCGGCGCCGCTGGACGGTCGACGTACGCGACATTCCGGCTCGAGACGTGACGGAATCCGAGGCCGCGTACTTCGGGCGTATCAACGAGTGGCGTGAAGCCAACGGCATCCCCGAGTGCAGCTACGTGCGGCTGCAGGGCAACCGGTCCGGCGCCTCACGTGCAACGACCAACACGGACGCGCGCGAGCCGAATGTGTCGGCGGCGCCCGACGAGGGCGACGCGATCGACGCGGAATTCGATGAAGGCGCGGAAGCCGCGGACCCGAGCCCCGCCGCCACCGCGCCGGAGCGCGCCGGAGAGGGCGCGCCAGCCGCGGTGCACGCCAAGCGAAAGGTGCGGCCAATCGGCAAGCCGCAGTACATCGATTTCCGGAGTCCCGTGCTCGTGATGCTGTTTCTCAGAACAGCCGCCACGGTGCCCTCGTTCCGCGCGGCGTTCGAGGAATGTTATCCGGCGGAGTCCGACCTGCCGTCGTTCGACGGGCGCTCCTTCGCGTGCGAGTTGTGCCTCGAGTTCACCGCGCCCGCGGCGCACGTCGCACATGACGGCGAGAGGGAGCGCGCGGCCGAGTTGCAGGGAGCCGCCGATGACTGATCGTCCCGCGAATCAGATCGCGGACCGAGACGGCGCCCGCCGCGACGTGTGGCTGAGCGCTCACCTCTTCATCGCCGCGCACTCGGTTGGCGGAGAGGCCGCCGATCGCGTGATCCTGCACTGCGTCGAGCCATTCGTGCGGCGCTGCCAGCGCGCCGATCTGATCGATCGGCATTTCTTCGTGCGCTACCCCGTTGGCGGTTCGCACATCCGGCTGCGGCTGCGCGGCGCGAGCGATCGCATCGAGCCACACCTGCGTCCCGCGCTGCTCGAGTGGATCGAGCAGTCCCGCGCGGCCGATGTGCCGATCGCGCGATGCGAGTGGGTCGCGTATGAGCCGGAAGTGCAGCGCTACGGCGGCCCGCGAGCCATCGAGCTCGCGGAGCGGATCTTTCAAGATTCCTCAGAGACGGCCTTCGCGCTGCTCGCGGGAGTGGCGGGGACCCGCTCGAGTCGGCTCGGCAAAGGACTGCTCGCCATGCTCGCGCTCATGCACGCGTTCTTCGACAACGCCGCGGCGGTCGCGGCGTTCGCCGGCCGCTATGCGGAGGGCTACCTCCACGCGCGCCGCGATCCTGACGAGCGAGTCGACCGTCTCGCGGAATTCGATCGAGCGTTCGATCGGCAGGCCGAGCGCCTCATGGGCGCGGTGGACGACGCCTTCGAGCGTCTGGTCGAGCACGCGCCCGTCTCGCCGGCGATCGATGCCTATCACGCCGCGATGGTCGAGCGCCGCGAGGCCCTGCGGGAGTGCTTCCATCGAGGCGTCGTGGAGGTGCAGGGACGCGCGTGCGCCTCGTGGGGCCTCTGCGTCGAGGCGCTCGTGCCCAGCTTCGTCCACATGACGAGCAATCGGCTGGGATTGTCGGTGCCGGAGGAGACGTACGTCGCGCATCTCATTCGTCGCGCTCTCGCGGCGACCCACGCTCCCGCGGTGGAGTGCCGATGACGAGCGTCGGTCCCGATCCCGAGTGCCTCGATACCGCCGCCGCCATCGGCCGCCGCATCGCGGCGAGCGCCCTGTGGTCCGGCGACGAGTGCACGTGGATGGTGTCCGTTCCCGATTTCGATGCGCTCCCCGAGTCACGTGCGAAACAGGTCGTCGCCGGTCCCGCGATGTACGCCGGGACCGCCGGCATCGCGTCCTTCCTCACGGAGCTCTATGCGATCACGGGTGACAGCGAAGCGCGTCGCGTCGCCGAAGGCGCGCTCAGGCACGCGCTCCGCGAAGGCGGCGCGCTGACGCCCGCGGCGTTCGGCTTCTTCAACGGGCGCGTCGGCATCGCGCATGCCGCGGCACGGTTTGCCTGCGTCACCGGCGACGATGCACACGCCTCGGCGGCGTGCGATCTGGTCGCGCCGCTCTTCGGCCGCGAGCGCGAAGACGATGGACACGACATGATCGCGGGCGCGGCGGGCGCGATCCCCGGACTGCTGCGGCTCGCGGCATGGCTCGACCTCGCAGTCGCACGCGACAGCGCATGCGCGCTCGCCGAACACGTTCTCGAGCTGTGCCGGCGCGGTCCGCGCGGCTGGTCCGTTCCGGGGCGCAAGCACTACGTCCGGGATCTCGTCGGGCTCGCCCACGGCGTGGCCGGCTTCGCACACGCGTGCATGGAGCTGTACGCGGAGTTGGGCGACGACGTCTATCGCTACGCCGCGCGACAGTTCTTCGCCTACGAGCAGAGCGTGTTCGATCCGTCCACTGGCAACTGGCCGGACTATCGCAATGGCCTGCTCGGGGACCTCATGTTCGCCGCCGCGGATCCCACCGCGGCGGTCGCCGACGGACTGCGGCGCGGCACGCTCCCGCGCTGGTCCGACTCGTCGATGGTCGCGTGGTGCCATGGGGCGGCCGGCGTCGGTTTGACGCGCTTTCGCGCGTTCGAGATCACCGGCGACGATGGATACGCCGAGCAGGGCACCGTCGCCGTCGAGAAGACGCTTCAGGCGATGGCGGCGACCGCCGGCTCGAACTATTCGCTCTGCCACGGCGCGTTCGGGAACTGCGAGACACTCATCGCGGGCGCGCGCGCGCTCGGAAATTCCGATTGGGAGCGCGACGCGGCGACGGTGGTGCGCGACGGCATCGACCGATTCGAGCGGCACGGCGTCCCGTGGCCGTCTGGTACGGTGCGCGCCGTTCCCGATCCGTCGCTGATGCTCGGCGACGCGGGAATCGGCTATTTCCTGCTGCGATTCGCGGCACCGGAAACGCCGTCGATTCTGCTGCCCCAGAGTTGCGCACCGCGTCGCGCGACGGGTGCCGTGCCCCGTGGGCGGCGCGACGGGGGAGTCGTGCTCGTGCATCGCGGCGACGCGACGGAACAGTTCGTCCGCGACGTCGATGCATTCTTCGCATGCACCGGCCGGTTGTTCGCACGGCTCCAGCCGGAATTGCCGCCGATCGCCGAGGAAGTACGCGCGAGCGCCTGTGCGGCAGGGCTCTCGACGGCGGCCGCGGCACACGCCGTGGTGGAATGCCGCATCGCATCGGCCCCCCCCGGATCGTCGCTCGCCGCCTGGCTCGGCGACGCGTCGCTTCCCGATCGGACGCGATACGAGATGGAAGCGTGCGTCGCCAATCTGACGGTCGATCTTTTTTATAGGATGCTCATCGAGCCCGTCGAGGCGGTGGACTGGAACGTCGTCGAGCTGCGCGTCAGACGAGACGTTCGTGTCGTCGCCTGGCACTGGGATTGGGATGCGTGGTACCACAGCGCGCCGGAATCCGAGCCGATCGGCCGCGAGACGTGGTTCCTCGGCTATCGCACCGGCGGGCGCGCGCAGGTCCGGCCCGTGTCGCCGTTCACCGCCGCCGTCGTCGAGGCTGCGCGCGACGGCGGCACCCCGTCTGCGATCGTGGACCGCCTCGCGCGGCGGAATTTCGAGGCGGAATCGATCGCCGAGGTCGGCGGCATGGCCGCGCTGCATGCCGCCGCCGTGGCCCAGTTGCAGAGCGCGTGGCGTTCGGGAATCGTGGTCTCAGCGAAGGCCATGGAGCGGGTCGACCAGGTGGTCGGAGGCATGAGCCCGTGAGGCACGCACCCAGTCAGACCGCGCCCGTTCCGTCGTTCGCGGTAGCGCTGCGCCAGTTCACGCGGTTGCTCCTGCTGATCCGCCCCTACTGGGTCGATCTGGCAAAGGGCCTCGCGCTCGGCATCGTCGTGGGTGTCGCGGGGCTCGTGACGCCGTACTTCTCCAAGTCGCTCATCGACGACGTCTACCCGCGGCATGACTATTCGCTCATGCACCTGCTGGTCATCGCGCTCGCCGTCGTGACGATCGTCTCGGCGCTCACCGGCGCGATCCGGAGCTACTACTCGTTGAGCATCGGCGCGCGGCTCAACGGCGCGCTGAATCTCGCGTTCCTGAATCACGTGCAGCATCTGCCGGCGCGCTTCTTCGACGAGCACCGCGTGGGCGAAGTCCTGAGCCGCTTCGGCGACGCGCGCGCCGCGCTCACCGCGCTGTCCAAGGCGTCGGAGACGCTGCTCATCAATGGCGTCTATCTGCTGCTGGTCCCGCCGGTGCTGTTCCTGCTCAACTGGCGGCTCGCGCTCGTGTCCATCTGCACCATTCCGATCACCACCGTGATCGCGACGCTCGCCAGTCGAGGGCTTCGCAAACACTGGAAGCTTGCCGCCGAAGCCGGGGCCGATCTCTCGGCGTTCCAGGTCGAGGTATTCAGCAACATTCGGGTATTCAAGAGTCTCGCGGCGGAGCAGTACGTGTACGCCGCCGCGCGCGACCACGTGCACGACACGCTCACGACGCAACTGCGCGCGTCGGGACTCGCCACGATTCTCGGGCTCGTCGTCGGCGCGATCCGGACCGCGGGCACGGCCGTGTTCACCTGGTATGCGTGGACGCTCATTCTCCGCGGTGATCTCACGCTCGGCGAGTTCATCGCCTTCTCGGCCTACACCGGCTATCTCTCCGGTCCGCTCGGGCAGGTGGCGGCCCTGGTGAGCGGCTTCCAGCAGACGTCCGTGTCGCTCGGGCGCATGTTCGAGTATCTGGACGAGGTGCCCGAAGCGGCGCCGACGCTCGCCACCGAGCCGCGCCCGGTCATCGCGCGACCGCTCGCCGGAGCGCTGCACATTCGAGATGTCTCATTCTCGTACGTTCAGGGCCGCCCCGTGCTCGAGAACGTGTCGCTCGAGTGCGATCCCGGAACCGTCACCGCGGTCGTCGGCCCCACCGGCGTCGGGAAGTCGTCGCTCCTGCGCCTGATCTGTCGTCTCTCCGATCCCGCCGCCGGCGAGATCCGCATCGGCGGCCGACCGATCGCCGGCATGCCGCTGTCGGAACTGCGCAGTCAGGTCGGGGTCGTGTGGCAGGAAATCGGTCTCCTGCGCGGATCGCTGCGCGACAACCTGACGCTGGGGCTCGACCACGTCGATCCGGACTGGATCGATGAAGCCGTTCGCGTGTGCCAGCTCGACGGCTTCATTCAGGCGCTCCCGGACGGCTTCGACACACCCGTCGGCGAGTGGGGCGCGACGCTCTCGGGCGGTCAGCGCCAACGCATCGCGATCGCGCGCGCCCTCGTGCGGCAGCCGCCGATCCTGCTCCTCGACGAGGTCACCTCGCAGCTCGATCCCGACACGGAGAGCGAGCTGCTTCGACAACTGATTCCGTACACGCGCGACAAGCTCGTGCTCATCGTGACGCACCGGCCGTCGACCGCCGCGCTGGCCGATCGCGTCTGCGTTCTGGATCGTGGGCGCATCGCTGGCCTCGGCGGGCACACCGAGCTGGTTGCGTCGTGCGAGCCGTACCGTCGCTTGATGCGCTCCGCCGGGCTGGCGGACGAAACGCGCCATCTTCGGGTGCTGGGAGGTCAGACGTGAGCGCAACACCGGCACGCAAGCACCGGCCGGGCGACGAGTCGCGCGAGCTGCGGCTGCCCGGCCTCGACGAAGCGTCGCTCCCCGGCTCGAGGCTGGTGCGCCGCGCGGCCAGTCTCACGCTCGCGACGTTCGCCGCGGGGCTGCTCGTGCTGGTCGCACTCGTGTTCAGCGTGCGCACGCAGACGACCGTCGACGCCAGCGGCGTCGTGGAACCAGCGACCGTGTGGCCCGTGCGCGCCCGCGCATCGGGACTCGTGGGCCGCCTGCTCGTGCGAAGCGGCGACACGGTGCGCAGCGGCCAGGTGCTCGGCACGCTCGACAGCGCGCAGGCGGCGATGCAGATCGCGCAGGTGTCGTCGCAGCTCGGCGCTCAGGTTGCCGACAGCGCTCGGCAGGGCGCGAGCGCAGTCCTGGACCGGCGCAGCGCGGCCGCGCAGATCCAGCAGGCGACCGCGCACCTCATTCGCGCGCGGGCCGCGCTGCGCCAACGCCTCGTCGACTTCGGGCTCCAGGACAAGATGGACAGCGTGATCGCGCACAGTGGTGCCGGAACGAATGTCATGGTGGATGCCGCCGTGGCCGACGTGCTGGCCGCGCAGGGCGAGCTTGCCGCGGCTCAGACCGCATTCGATCGGACCGGCGTCAGTGTCCTCGACGCCGGCCGCGAGCACGCCGTCATGATCGGCCTGCGGTCGCAGCTGCGCGCATCACGCCTGCAGCGCGACCGGCTGCTGCTCACCGCGCCCGCGGCCGGCGTGGTGCTCACCGGACAGCTCGAGACGGTCATCGGCAGTCTGGTGCACGAGGGCGACATCGTGCTCGAGCTCGGAGATCCGAGCGGCTGGCGCGCGACGCTCTCGCTCGCCGAACAGGACGTCGATCGAATCCGCATCGGCGATCGCGCGAGCCTCGAGATTCCCGCGCTCTACGCGCTCGACGGCGATCGGGTGCGCGGACGCGTGATCTCCATCGCGAACGAATCCGGCTCCGACGCCCGCGCGGCCGATCAGGCGGCGTCGGCATCGGCGAACCGCTATCGCGTGATCGTGTCCCTCGATCAGCGGCAGCTCGACTCGCTTGGCCTGCGCACGCTGCGCCGAGGATACGCGGTGCGCGCCAAGATCATCACACGATCGGAGCGCCTGCTCACGCGCATTCTCGATCAATTCCGGCGCGGCGCGCGGAGTCTGCGGTGACATCCGCGCTCGCGCCCAGGCCCGAGCCGCGAGCACCCGTGCGAGTGGCGGTCGTCGACAGCGGATGGGACCACGCCGGCACCCCCGACCCGCGCGTGGACCGCGGCATCGCATTCGTCGACGAGCGTGGCGCATTCACGGCGCGGCCCACGCCCGACGATCAGGATCGCCACGGCCACGGGACTGCGTGCGGAAGCCTCGTGTTGTCGAACGCACCGAGTGCGCGCGTCATCCCGATTCGCGTCTTCGCTGAGCGCATCGTGACGAGCCCGCATACCTTGATCGCCGCGATCGAGTGGGCGGCCGCGGACGGGGTGTCGGTGCTGAATCTGAGCCTCGCCACACTGCGCAACGACGTGGTGCGTGCGCTCTACGCGGCGTGTGCCCGCGCGACGGCATCGGGAGTCGTGATCGTCGCCGCCGCCAGCGGGCCTCCGGGGCCGTGGTCGTACCCGAGCGTGTTCGATTGCGTGATCGGCGTACGCGCGCTCCAGGATCCGCACGCGAGCAGCATCACATTCGATCCCGACGCGGTCCCCGAGTGCGCCGCCGTCGGCCGGCAGTCCGTCCGATGGCTTTCGGGGGCCGCGCGAGCCGTCGCCGGCCCCAGCTTCGCGGCGCCAGTGGTATCGGCGTGGATCGCCGAGCTCCTCGCCGAACATCCGGGTCTCGATCTCGATGGCGTTCGGAATGCGATGGCGGCTGCTCTCCCGCTGCCGCACGTGCGAAAAGCCGGTCAGGCTATGCACGACACCGTCTGAGATCCTGCGGGGTCGCGCCGGGAAGGGAGCTCCGCTGTACGGCGCCTAACCCACGGCGGACCCTAGACTTCCACGCCCCCGTGTGCTACCATTCCAAGTCTCAGTCCGAACCCCTAGATCACGTCCATCCGGGCTCCGTACCTCTTGGCCCCGAGCGTCATATGCATGCCTTCATCGAAACCCAGAAAGAGTGGCTCCGCAACGTTCCCCCCTTCCGCCCGGGCGACACCGTTCGTGTGAACGTGCGCGTCAAGGAAGGTGAGAAGGAGCGCATTCAGGCGTTCGAGGGCGTGTGCATCGCGCGTCGCGGCAGCGGCGTGAGCGAGACGTTCACGGTCCGCAAGATCTCGAACGGCGTCGGCGTCGAGCGCATCTTCCCGGTGCACAGCCCCATGCTCGCCGACATCGCCGTCGTGCGTCGTGGCCGCGTGCGCCGCGCCAAGCTGTACTACCTGCGCAACCTCACGGGCAAGGCGACCCGCATCCGCGAGAAGAAGGTGCGCATCGCGGTGCCCGAGACCGGCGCGACCGAGTAAGCGGAATCGCCCGCCATGGCGCGGGACCGCTGGAAGCCGATCGAGCGCGAGCTTCGCAAGACCGCGGGCCCACTCATCGCCGGAGTCGACGAAGTCGGACGGGGCCCCCTCGCGGGCCCCGTTGTCGCATGCGCGGTGATCATGCCGCCCGATACGCGAGCAATCGCCGGCGTCGACGACTCCAAGCGGCTTTCCGCCGCCGAGCGCACTCGCCTGGCGGCTAAGATTCGAGAACGTGCCGTCTGCATCGGCGTCGGCGCGGCGTCTGTGCGCGAGATCGATCGCCACAACATCTACCAGGCGACGGTGATCGCGATGCGGCGCGCGCTGTCGCGGCTCGGCGTGACGCCGCACCACGTGCTGGTCGACGGCAAGCCGTTCCGCACGCTCGAGGTGCCGCATACGGCGATCGTCGGCGGCGATGACGCGTGCTACACGATCGCCTGTGCGTCGATCATCGCGAAGGTGACGCGCGACCGGGTGATGCACGCGCTCGCCGGCCGCTATCCGGGCTATCTCTGGGAGCAGAACGTCGGATATACGACGGTGGCGCACCTGGCGGGACTCGCCGAGCGCGGTCCCACGCCACACCACCGGCGATCGTTCATGCCGGTCAGCCAGCTCACGCTGGACTTGCTGTCGGTGCCAGAGAGCCAGCCTCCGCTCGAGGCGTGAGAGCAGCGGCGCGAGACGGCATCGCGCCAGCTACCGGCTTCTAGCACACCGCCGCGAACCATCTGCATCGCCCCATCCGGCCCCCGGTCGGGAATCACTTTACGCCCGTCCGTATTCCTGGGAGTGTGTTTGAGCCCTCCCTTGCGAACGGTTCGGATACCCTATACAATCGTCCGACTTTCCAAGGATATCGCCACTTATCGCGACGCTGTCCGGGCCAGAGCGGTGCCGCGATGTGACGAACCGTCCGAATGCAGGGGTTAACTCGGCGGGCTTGACCACTCAGAATGCAGTCCCAATTGCTCGCGCGTCTGGTAAAGACGCGTCGTTGAGGCTGTCCCTCGAACGGGAGTGCGCCCGGCCAGGGATGCGCGCACCAGCAGGATTCCCGCAGAGGATGTGGTGGCGATTTGCTGATCCGGAGCCGTTTTAAGAAACCTCAGGGGGCGAAACGATGAGACTCACCCGGATGTGGAACGGAAGGGCGCTCGCGCGATCCGCACTCGTCATGCTAGCCGTGTTCGCGGTACCCGCCGCGGCCGGCGCGCAGTCGACGATCAGCGGACGCGTCGTCGCGGCGGGCACCAGCGCACCGCTCTCGGACAGCCGCGTGCTGCTCGTAGGGACGAGCATCGCGGCGACGACTGGCGCGGACGGCAGATACACCCTTCGCGGCGTTCCCGCGGGCACGGCCACGGTGCAGGTGCTCCGGGTCGGGTACGAGGCGCAGAAGAAAACGGTCGCGGTGACCGCCGGCGAGCCGGCGACGCTCGACTTCACGATGGCGCAGGCCGTCGTCCAGCTGCAGGAGATCGTGACGACCGCCACCGGCGATCAGCGCAAGGTCGAGATCGGAAACTCCGTCACCACCCTGGGTGACGTGGGCGCAAAGGTCGAGACCTCGCCGATCAACAGCCTCTCCGACCTGCTCACCGCCAAGGCGCCGGGCGTCTCGGTGCTGCCGGGCGCGATGACGGGCGCCGGCGCGACGATCCGCATCCGCGGCCTCGCCTCGCTCGCCCTGAACGGCAGCGGCGTGAGCAACTCGCCCATCTACGTGGTCGACGGCGTGCGGTACACCTCGGACCAGCTGAGCCTCGGCACGGGCGGCACGACCGCCAGCTACCTCAATGACCTGAACCCGAACGAGATCGAGGATATCGAGATCGTGAAGGGACCGTCCGCGGCCACGCTGTACGGCACGGACGCGGCGAACGGCGTCATCGTCATTACGACGAAGAAGGGCAAGGCGGGCGCGACCCGCTGGAACTGGTACGGTGAAGCCGGCGCGGTCGACGACCGGAACAAGTATCCGTCCAACTATGCGTCGTGGGGACACAACGCGACGACGGGCAAGCTGCAGCGCTGCACGCTCGTCACGCAGGCGCAGGGCTCGTGCGTCCAGGACAGCCTCACCACGTTCAACGTCCTCGAGAATTCCGCGACGACGCCGCTCCGCATCGGCCATCGCGACGAGTACGGCACCAACATCAGCGGCGGCTCGGATGCGGTGCGCTTCTTCGTGAGCGGCGATCTGCAGAACGAGATCGGACCGCTGCACATGCCGAACTTCGCCCAGGCCACGCTCTCCGACAGCATGGGCGTGCCGCTCCGCGACGAGTGGGTGAACCCGGAGGCGTTCCAGCAGCAGAGCTTCCGCGCCAACATCAGCGCGTCGTTGAGCCCCAAGTTCGACCTCAACACGACGGCCGGCTTCTCCAAGACCAACCAGCGCCTGCCGCAGGTCGACAACAACACCTACAGCGTGTACTACAGCGCGTGGAACAACCCCGGGTTCAACCACGAAGGCGTGCCCGGCATGGTGTACCACGAGCACGGCTCGCTCGGCGAATTCCGCAACGGGTACGGCGGCTTCAGCCCCGCGCAGACGATGCAGGTCTACAACCAGAACAGCACCCAGCGCTTCACCGGCAGCTCGAACGCCAGCTGGCGTCCGTTCACCTGGCTGGACAATGAAGGCACGGTCGGCATCGACCTCGCCGACAACGGATTCACCGGCATCTGCCGGTTTGCCGAGTGCCCCAACTCGGGCACGCAGCGCCAGGGCCGCGTTCGCGCCACGCTCACGAACGATCGCAACATGTCGGCGAAGCTGGTCAGCACGGCCACGTGGGCGTTCCGCCCGTGGATGACGTTCAAGACCACGGTCGGCGCCGACTACAACAACCTCGAAGAGGATCAGGTCAACAGCAGCGGCAGCAACCTCCCGCCGGGCGCGCAGACGGTCGGGCAGGCCGCGACGCGCGATGGCGGCGACGAGCTGCAGACGGTGAACAAGACGCTCGGCCTCTACGCGCAGGAAGAAGCGGCGCTTCGCGATCGTCTGTTCCTAACCGTAGCGGCCCGTACGGACCAGAACAGCTCGTTCGGCACCAAGTTCCAGCGCGTGGTCTACCCCAAGGCGCAGATCTCGTGGCTGATCTCGGATGAGGATTTCTTCCCGAAGTACGACTGGCTGAACCAGCTCCGCCTCCGCGGCGCGTACGGCGCGTCGGGCGTGCAGCCGGGCGGCACGACGGCCCTTCGCACCTTCGCCGCGGCGACGGCGAACGTCGCCGCCGTTCCGGGCGCCGTGTCCTCGGTTGACCTGCCGGGCCTCGTCGCGAATGCGCTGGGCAACGCGAGCCTGCGCCCCGAGCGCGCGGGTGAATTCGAGGGCGGCTTCGACGCCGACTTCCTCTCGAACCACCTGCACTCGGAGTTCACGTACTATCAGAGCCGCAGCCACGACGGCATCGTGCCGGAGCCGGTCTCGGCGTCGACGGGCGCGTCGTCGCTCTCGATCGTGAAGAACCTCGCGTCGGTGCAGAACTCCGGCATCGAGGCGAACATCAACGCGACGCTGCTCGAGCGCCGCGCCCTGTCGTGGGACGTGACGATCGCCGCGTCGCACAACAGCAATCAGATCCTGGATCTCGGCACGGATCCGAGCACCGGAAAGGCGCGCACGACGATTCTCGTGAACGGCAGCCTGGTCACTCGCGATTCGCTCCACATGCCGGTGAACGGCTTCTACGGCCGCCCGGTGCACTTCAAGGATGCGGACGGCAACGGCATCATCACGCCGGACGAAGTCACGGTCGATTCTGGCTACGTCTTCCTCGGCTACTCGACGCCGCGCGACATCTTCTCGATCACCAACGGCTTCGACCTGCTCAACCGCAAGCTCCGCCTGACGGCGCTCCTGGACTACAAGGGCGGTTACACGCTGAACAACAGCAGCGGCTCGTTCTACGAGTCGAACTTCGCCACGTTCGCGGCGGTCAACCTGAAGTCGACGCCGCTCGCGCAGCAGGCGCGCGCGGTCGCGGCGAGCAGCCAGGTCAAGGTGTCCAGCTCGCAGCCGTACTACGAGAACGGTCAGTTCTGGCGCCTGCGCGAGGTGTCGGCCGCCTGGACGATGCCGGACGCCGTGGCGAACCGGCTCCGGGCGCGCGAAGCGCAGATCGTGTTCACCGCGCGGAATCTCCACCTGTGGTCGAACTACACGGGCATCGATCCCGAGGCGAACTACTTCAACGGCGACGTGCAGACCACGTTCTCCACGACCGGTCCGCGTACGTACTTCGTCGTCCGCGCCAACCTTCACTACTGATCTCCTTCGAGGACCATTCGATCATGATGAAACTCGGAATGCACGCTCGGGGGACGGTCGCCGCGGCCCTGGTGGCCGCCGGCAGTACGCTCCTCGGGGCCTGCAATGCCAAGCAGGAACTGCTCGCGCCGCAGCAGCCCGGCGTGATCAGCCCCTCGGACGTCCAGAACGCGACGGCCGCCGACGCGCTGTATGTCGGTGCCATCGCGCGCTGGAAGGCCGCGATGAACGGCGGCGGCAACAACACGGAAGCGATCTGGAACTGGGAGGCGCTGTTCACGGACGAGCTCCGCTCGAGCGATACGTTCTCGCAGCGGAACGACGCCGACCAGCGCGTGACCCAGAGCGGCGATGTGGTGCTCACTCCGATCTACCAGCACGCCATGCAGGCGCGCGGCCGCGCGCGCGACGCGATCAACGCGCTCCTCGCGTTCGATACGTCGCCGACCGGCAAGCAGCACGTGGGCGAGATGTACTACATGATGGGCTACATCGAGCTCGTCATGAATCAGGCGTTCTGCAACGGCCTGATGTTCGGCGAAACGGTCGACGGCGAGCCGCAGAACGCGCCGCAGATCACGAACGCCGACGGATTCAAGCTCGCCATCGCGCACTTCGATTCCGCGCTGACGTATCTCACCGGCTCGGACGCGGGCACCACGAACATCAAGAGCGCGGTGCTCGTGGCCAAGGGGCGCGCGCAAGTCGATCTGGGCGATTACACCGGCGCCGCCGCGACGGTCGCCGGCGTGCTGACGAACTTCCAGTACAACTTCGATTACTCCCAGACCACCTTCGACAACGAGTGGTGGATCATGGGGCCGAGCGTCGGCCGGTACAACGCCGGTGACAGCGTGGACGTCGCGGGCCAGATCCAGAACGCGATCCCGTTCGCCCGTCTCGCCGATCCGCGCGTCAACGTGGCGACGGACCACAAGATCACCGCGGAGGACAACCACTCCGACTACTTCCCGGTGATGAACTGGGACCGCGATGATCCCGTTCCAGTGGCGTCCGGCATCGATGCCAGGCTCATCGAGGCCGAAGCGAAGCTGCACGCGAACGACATCCCGGGGATGATGGCGATCCTCAATGGCCTGCGTGAGTCGAAGCAGACGCTCGGCGTGATGAGCATTCCGGTTCTCGGCGACCTGCCGACGCCGGCGACGACGGACGCGGCCACGGATCTGTTCTTCCGCGAGAAGGCGCTCTGGCAGTTCGGGCGCGGCTATCGCATGGACGATCTCCGCCGCCTGGTCCGTCAGTACAAGCGGACGCAGGACAAGGTCTTCCCGACGGGCCCCTTCACCCGCAACGGTACGCCGTCGGGCCAGTTCGGGACGGAAGTCGCGTTCCCGATCCCGGACGTCGAGCATGTGAACCCGAACTTCAAGGGCTGTCTCGACAACAACGCGTGACCCGCGAGGCAGCAGGACGATGAAAAGCGGGGCCGCGCGACGCGCGGCCCCGCTTTTCGTTCCGGCCGTCACGGGACGATTGACAGCCCGCGTCCCGGCACGCAGCATGAAGCAAGGGGCATTAGCCGGAGGGCACGATGGTCCGGATCGCCATGATGTGTGCATTGCTCGGGAACGCCGTCGTCGTCCAGGCGCAGGGCGGGGTGCCCGTGCGCCAGGTCGCGCTGGCGGGCTACACGCTGTCCGGCACCATCGCCGATCCCGACGGCAATCCCGTCAGCGACGCGCAGATCGAAGTCGTCGACGACCACGTCCCGGCGCGGACCACGCGGTCGGACGCGAACGGCAGGTTCCGGCTCGACGCGCTGCCGCATGCGTCCGTCGCGATCCGCATCCGCCGCTTCGGCTACGAGCCGCGGACCATGGCCGTGAAGATCACGAGCCCCGATCACCTGGGCAGCGTCTTCGTGAAGCTCGATCCGCACGCGACGGTCCTCAACGGCGTGCGCGTTCAGGATGACGAAGACTCGACGGCCGACGGCTACAACGTGCGGCTCATGGGCTTCTACGAACGTGAGCGGACGAACAACTTCGGCCACTACATCGACCCCGAGGACATCGCGCGGATGCACCCGCAGTATCCGAGTCAGGTGCTGCGCGACGTTCCGGGGGTGCTCATCAAGCCGACCGGCCGCATCGGGAACATCGTGCGGCTGCGTGAGTGCGGCGTGCCCGGCGAGTCCCCGGAGAAGACGGGCCCGCTGATCTGGATCGACGGGGTGCGGATGCCGGGCGCGGAGCTCGACGAGGCGATCCTTGGCTCGGACATCGCGGCGATCGAGGTCTACAACTCCTTTGCGGGGATTCCCGCGCAGTACTTCGATCGCTCGGCGGTCTGCGGGACGATTCTCGTCTGGACCAAGTCCCGCTGACCGTCGATCTCAGCCGCCGCCCTGGCGCGTGGTGACCAGCACGAGCGCCGTGCCGGTGAGGGAGCGATCGAGCGTGTCCGTCGCGACGACCGCCGCCTGACCCGGGTTGATCCCGTGCAGTTTGCCGGTGAGCGAGTCGACGGTGACCACGCTCTTGTCACGCGACTGCCAGAAGAACACGCCGGCGCGTTGTCCCGGGGCACCAGGACAGATCGGGCCGAAGTGGGCGCTGATCGTCAGGGTGTCGCGGACCTGGATGACGACCTGATCCGGTTCGACCTGCACGACCGGAACGTCGGAGCATTGGACCGACGTCGTGCTGCTGCCGCAGCCAAGCAGCATTGCGGCGACCATCAGAAAGGCGATTCGGCGCATTTTCATAGGATAGCGGGGCGTGACTGCTTATGCGAGTTGAGCCGGTGCGCCGCACGAAAACAAGAAGCCCCTCGATTGCTCGAGGGGCTTCCTGTTTCCTGCATGAACGTCGAGGCGATTACGGCTTCTGACCGCAGCTCGCACCCGGATAGGTCGGGGCAGCCGACGGCGCCGTATCCCACCACATGCGACCGTTGAAGCTGTCGCCGTTCGGGCCGAGCGCAGCCGCGGCGGCCTTCACCATGTCGCCGTTCACCGCGTACTCGGTCGGCGAGTACATGAACCGGCGCGGCACCTGATTGTTGATCGCCGCCGGACCCGGAACGATGTTCGCAGGCTGGCAGGTACGGCGCCACTCGGTCCACGCCTGACCGCCGTCGGTGAACAGAGCGACCCACTTCTGCACGGCGATCTGGTCGAGACCGGCCGTGCCACCCTGATACGCGACGCCCGGCTGGGCGAGGTACGCGGCGATGGTGCCCGCGTCGGTGATGCCCCACTGATTCATCGAGGCCGTGATCGCCGCGTTGTAGAAGCCGGCGGCCTGGCCAGGCGTGAGACCACCGAGGCTACGCTCGGCGGCTTCGGCCTTGATGAAGTCCACTTCGGCCGCCGTCATCATGAACGACGGGAAGCTGGCGCCCGAGCCACCGTAGTAGCCATACGCCGTGGCGCCCGGGAAGAGGATCGCGCCGACGCGCGACGCCGTGTTCGCGTACTTGCTGGCGGACGCCGCCGCGAGGCCGTTCGGCATGCCCGCGTACGTGTTCGTCGTGCCCGGCAACGGCTGCGCGTACACACCCACGCGCGGGTCGTTGTTGGCATTCATGATGTTGATCAGGCTCTGCGACATGCGGTCGTCGTCGCGGCCCTTGAAGAAGTCGGACCACGGGTTGTTGTACACGCCGTCGCCCGGCCACGCGAACTCCGCGTTGTCGGCGTTGCTGGTGATCACGCCACCCGGCGCCGAGAACGCCGCCTGGAGCTGCGCGCTCGCCTGCGCCTTGTCGACGTTCACGATCGTGATCGCGAGCCGCGCCCGGAGCGAGTTGGCGAACTTCTGCCACTCCGCCGGATCGCCGCCGTAGATCGGATCGGCGCCGCCGAGGGACCCCTTCGCGCTGCTCAGCGCCTTGGACGCCGCGTCGAGCTTGGCGAACATGTCCGTGTAGATGTCCTTCTGGGCGTCGTACTTCGGCGTGGTCGTCGAACCGACGCTGTCGCCTTCGAGCGCCTGGAAGTACGGGATGTCGCCGAACGTGTTGGTCAGGTAGCTGAAGTTGTACGTCTGGAGGATGCTCGCCGGCGCCCACGTGCCGGCGTCCTTCGCGTCCTGACCCTTGCGGATGATCTGCTGCAGGTCCTCGAGCTGGCTCTGATACGCGCCGAAGTTGAACGCGACGTCAGAGGCGCCGAGGCGCGAGTAGCGATCCTCGTCCGGGTACTGCTGTTCCGCGAGGTGCTGCGCCACGAACGATGCTTCGCGGTTGTTGTAACCCGCGCCCAGCCACGAGCCGGCGGTGTTGCGCGCCGCCGTCGTGAACAGCGTCGTCGCCGGGACGTCCTCGGGGCTGTTCGGGTTCTTGTTGATGTTCGTGAGCGAGTCGTTGTTGCACGCGCTCACGCCGACCGCGAGCGCCAGTCCGGCGCTCACGGTCAACAGGCGTGCTCTATGGATCATCATTGAGTGTTCTCCTGAAGTGATCACGGCGTCACGCGGACGCTGAAGCCGACCGAGCGGGCGTTCGGCAGAGCGGCGAACTCCGAGCCCTGATAGTTGCCCGTGGTGTACGAGAACTCAGGATCGATGTTCGGCACGCTGGTCGAGGTCCACAGGTTGCGGCCGACGAACGCGACGTTGGCCGACGACACGCGGAGCATGTTGGCGAAGTGGCTCGGCAGATCGATGCCGAAGCGGACCTCGCGCAGCTTGACCCAGTTGTCGGTGTAGATCGAGTTCTCGGGGACCGGGTAGATGTTCTGGAAGTAGTCTTCCGACGTCGCCGGGTGGGTGTTCTCCGTGCCGCCGTTGCAGACGTAGTAGCCGGAGCCGTCCGTCGCCGTGTGGGAACCCGCCTGGCAGGCCGTGAGGCCGTGCACGAGCACGCCCGGGTTGTTCCAGTCCACTTCGCGACCCTTGAGGCTCGCCTTGGTGATGCCGGCGTAGTCGCCCCAGAAGTTCGAGACGCTGAAGAACTGGCCGCCGCGGCGCGCGTCGAGCAGCACGCTCAGCGAGTAGTTCTTGAACGTGAACGTGTTGTTCCAGCTGCCGATCCACTTCGGCTGGATGTTGCCCAGCACCTTGATCGGGCCGCGCGTCGTCAGGTACTCCGTCTGCCCGTCCGGACGCGTCGACTTGCTCAGGATGAGCTCGTGCGTCGCGCTGTCGCGCAGGAAGGTGTAGCCCTGGAGCGCGCCGTACGGCTCGCCGACACGCGCCTGCGTGCGGGTGCCCCACGTGCTGCCGAGGTCGATCGAGGTGATGCCCGGCGCGAGCGACACGACGTCGCTCTTGTTGTGCGTGTAGTTGAACGCGGTGGTCCACTCGAGGCCGTTGTCCATGCGGATCGGCACGAGCGTGAGGAGCGCCTCGATACCGGTGTTGTCGATCTCACCGGCGTTGACCAGCTTCGAGCTGAAGCCCGTCGTCTGCGAGATGGTGACGTTGTAGATCTGGTTCTTCGTCGCCTTCTTGTAGAGGCTTCCGTCCAACGTGACGCGCCCGTCGAGGACGCCGAGCTCGACGCCGCCTTCGGTCGAGTTCGTGATCTCGGGCTTGAGCGTCGGGTTGTTGATCGCGTCCTGCAGCGTGAACTGCGGCAGCCCGTTGAACTTCTGCGAGAGGCCGCTGTACGTCGTGCGGAGCTGGTACGGGCTGGCGTCGTTACCGACCTGCGCCACCGAGCCGCGCAGCTTCAGGTACGAGATGCCGTGATCCTTGATCGCCGGGATCGCGTCCGACAGCACGATCGACGTGTTCACCGAGGGGTAGAAGTACGAGTTGTTCCCCTTCGGCAGCGTCGACGACCAGTCGTTGCGCGCCGTGCCTTCCACCGTCCACCAGCCGTTCCACGTGAACGCCGCCGAGCCGAACACGCTGTTCACCTGCCGGCGCTGCTGGTTCTGCGTGACCGTCGGGGTGATCGCGGCGTTGGACACGTTGTAGATGCCCGGGGCCGAGATGCCGGCGGTGGAGATGTCGTCGTTGTTGTAGCGCTCCGTCCGGATGTTGCTGCCGGCCGTTCCGTTGAACTGGATCTTGCTGCCGATGTCGTGCGTGCCGGTCAGCAGGAGCTGCGTGTTGTTCTCGTTGTGGTACTCGTTGAAGAACTCGAACGCGCCGTTGTAGGCCGGGTCGGTCCAGACGAGGTTGCCCTCGGCGTCATCGCGATTGATGCCGTAGCTGTAGATGTCCGAGCCGGTGCTCAGCGTGGCGTTCACCCAGTCGAGCACCTTGTACGTGGCCGAGGCCGACGCGATGAAGCGGTCGCGCGCGTCGTACTCCGGGTTGTCGTACTGGAGCCAGAACGGGTTGTTGTGGAAGTTGTAATTCCAGTTGTACTCGCGATTCGCCGGGCCGCCGTTCAGCGTGGCGGGATCGTTGTAGTGCGCCTTGAGGGCGTTGTAGTCGACCTGGCGGCCGAACCAGATCATGCCTTCCATGATGCCGACGTTGTAGCCGGTACCCGGACGCTGGCGCGCCGTGTTGCGCACGTACTGGAGCGTGGCGCTCGTGCTCAGGCGGTCGTTGACCTGGAGATTGCCGCTGAGGAGGCCCGACGTCTTCTGGAAGAAGTTGTTCGGCACGTAGCCGGCGTCGTTGTCGGAGCCGAGCGAGAGGCGCGCGTTCGCGCGATCCGTGCCGCCCGTCATCGCGATGTTCGACGACCAGGTGTGACCGGTCTGGAAGAAGTCGTTGATGTTGTTCGGGTGGGCGACCCACGCCGAGGCGACGCCGGGCGCCGTGAACTGCAGGCAGGGCGCCGAGGTGTCATAGCCGAGCGACGGATCGTTGTTGATGTGCGTGCAGCCCGTCGTGCGGCCGTCCAGCTTGGGGCCGAAGCTCTGGTCGAGGTCGTCGTGCACGCCGCCGCCCGCGCCGTCCACGTAGGCGAACTCGCCCGCCGCGCCCTGGCCATACAGGTTCTGATAGTCCCACAGCCGCGACGGGCTGTCGAACGTGAAGATCGTGCTCGCGTCCGTCCGGCCGTGGCCGTTGGTCGAGCGACCCTTCTTGGTGGTGATGACGATGACGCCGTTCGCCGCGCGCGATCCGTAGAGCGCCGCCGCGTTCGGGCCCTTCAGCACCGACATCGTCTCGATGTCCTCGGGATTGATGTCGTTGATCGCCGAGCCGTAGTCGAACGCACCGTTCGGGCTGCCGCCGTGGTCCTGGTTGGAAACCGGGACGCCGTCGACGACGAACAGCGGCTGGTTATTGCCGGTGATCGAGTTCTGGCCGCGGATCACGATGTTGGTCGAGCCGCCCTGCGTGCCCGAGCCCGTGATCTGCACGCCCGACACCTTGCCCTGCATCTGGTCGACGAGGTTGATCGACTTGGTCGTGTTCAACTCGGTCGTCGTGAGCTGCTGCTGGGCCGTGCCGAGCTGGCTCTTCTCGCGCGTGATGCCGAGGGCCGTGACGACCACGCCGGTGAGCTGCGTGGCGGTCGGGATGAGCGCGAAGTCCTGCGTGATGGTCGCGCCGGACAGCGTGACGGTGACCGACTTCGGCTGGAAGCCGATGCGGCGCGCCGTCAGGGTGACGGTCTGGCCGGAGGCCCGGCTCGCCGGCACGGTGAAGGTGTACTTGCCCTGAGCATCGGTGTACGCACCAGCGCCGAGCGTCGCGATGCTGACGCTCACGCCCTGCAGCGGCGCCTGGGCGTCGCTCGTGACGTGGCCGCTGATGGTCGTGCCTTGCTGCGCGAGCGCGGCTGCTGGTGCCAATCCCAGCAGCACACTCGCGACCGCGAGAACGCGGTTGAGGTGTCTCGTCATGACGTGTGTCTACCTCGTGTGAGTGACTGGCCTAACGGTTCGCTGTCCTCGCGGACGGGGCGGGGAGCGGCGAATGGAGCCGTTCGGGCACGCAGTGGACGGGCTGCGTGCGCCGTGTGAACGACGAAACCGCTTCGCGACTTGCCGGCTGGAGGTCCGGAGCTTCCGGACACTTCGGACACGCGTTCTGTCCGGGTTATCCCGGCGGCCGGTTCGCGAATCGTGAAACTAAACCTGCGTGCATAAGCGCAGTCAACAGGTTTCCATACGCAACTCTAACTCTCGCAAGGCGCTTGGCGTCAACTGCTTGACCGGTGAAGTATTTAGAATATTTTATAAATCGGACTCGGATGATCCCCGGTGATTTCCGCAATTCCCGTTAAGATTCCTTAGCGCGTTTCCCTGACGGGCTCGACCGTCCCGCCCGACAGGATTTCCCGAGGACAGCCGACGATCGCCTGACGCCCGTTCCCGAGGCACGATCCAATCGTCTGTCAGGCACTCCTCATCCACGCGCCCGCCGAGCAACCCGCTCGTCCGCGCCGGGTACGAAGTCCTGATGGCCGTCGTCCGCAGAATCTCGTTGCTGATCGGTGCCGCGCTGCTCGGCACCGCCGTGTTGATCGGCTGGGTGCGCGTGCGTCCGTCCATGAGCCCGAACGCTGCACGCGAGCTGGCCGACGCCAGCGCGTACTTCGACTCGACGCTGGCGCTGGCGCGAGACGCCCAACCGCGCGGACCGCGCGGGGACCAGCTCGCGATCGCCCTCGGCTACCTCGAGCGCCTCCGGCTCGGGCTCGGCGATCCCTTCCGCCTGATCGACGAAGCACTGGACGACCCGCGGGTCTCCGCCGGCATGCGGACGCGGCTCGCCTGGGCGCTGCTCGCTCGGCTCCGGCGAGGCGACGCGTACGTCGTTCCACCCACCGTCCTGGATGGACTCGGGCCGTGGGACAACGCCGGCACGGGCGCGACCGGTGCGGCGCACCTCGCGCTGATCGAGCGCACGATTCGAGACGCCCCTGATCCGCGCGCGGGCGAGCTCACGGTGCGGCTCTCGTACATGCTCGCTGCGGCTGCGGGAACCGTCAGCCCGGCCGCCGTGTCGGTCGCGACCAACGCGGCGGCGCTCATTCGCGATCGCCAACTCGCGATCCGGGACGCGAACGACGTGCTGGCCGACGCCGTGGCGCACCGCGAGGACGTGCTCGCGCTGCTCCAGTCCCGCCGCGCCGCGCGGGCACTCGCGGTCGAAGCGCCCACGCTCGCGCCGCTCTCGAGCGCGCTGCGGGTCGCGGCGATCGACGCGGTCCCGCGCACCCTCGCGGCGCTCGACACGCTCGAGCGCGCGACCGAGGCCGCGGCACTACCGGCCGCCGATTCCAGCCTGATCGGCCCCGCATTCGCGGCGCGTCTGGACACGCTCGGCGCCCGCCGCCCGCCGATGGCGCCGATCGTGATCACGCTGGCCAGCCACCATGCCGCAGGGCTCGGCGCGACCAACGAGGAAACGCTCGTGAGCGTTGTCTCGCTCACGCGGGCCGCCGCCGCGGACTCGGCGCGCCGCGCGCTGGACCGGGCGGTGCTCGCGTCCGCGGTCGCGCTCCGGCCGTTCGCGCAGGAGGCGCCGTGGTTCGAGGGTGATCCGGCGCCCGCCGCGAGCGACGTCGCCGCCGAGTTCGGGCTCGCGTCCGTCACATTCACGCGCGACGTGCCCGAGCGCTGGCGGCCGTACTATCTCCGCGAGCTGGCACATGCGCTCGATGACATGGGGCGCGTGTTTCCCGCGGCGTCGTTCGCTGGCCTCCGCGTGCGGTTCACCGCCGCGACGCTCGCCGATTCGGCGCTCGCGCTGCACGATCCCCGCACGCGCACGCTCCACCTGTCGGTCGCCACGTCCGCGGGGACGATCGCGCACGAGCTGACGCACGATCTCGACTGGCAGTCGGCGCGGCGGCTGTTCACGGATGGCGGGGGCTACGGGACCGATCGCGCGGCGCGCGAGCGTCGCGGGCCGCTCGCCGCGTCGGTGCAGGGGCTCGCCGAATCGCGGTCGTCGCGCGCCTACGCGGTGGGCGGCGCGCCGCGCACGGACCGGCCGGCGGAGCTGTTCGCGCGGAGCACCGACTGGTTCGTGGCGTCCGCGCTCGCGGCGCAGGGGCGGATGGACGGTTTTCTGAGCGCCGTGCAGGACGCGATGCTCGCCGGCTACGCGGCGGGCAGCCCGACAATCGCCGGCCGGCGCGCGGGAACGGCGCTCCTTTCGGCGCTCGATGAGATGACGCTCATACCAGATTCCTCACGGTCGGCGTTCGAGCACACCTGGGCGGATGCGGCGGACATCGACCCGGCGATGCTGGTCCGGCGCGTGCTGGACACGCCGGTGCCGTGGCGCGCCGTCACCGCGGCCACCGCGGCGGGCGCCGAGGACGATGCCGCATCGTGGGACGGCGGGGCGCTGCCGGCGGCGGTCTGCACGCCGAACGACGATGGGGACATGCGGGCGCGGCGGGCGCTGATCGCGATGGCCGTCGAGGCGCGCGCGCGCGGGATCGCGAAGCACTGGGCGCGGCGGCGACTGGCGCGTGCACCGGCCGAATGGGCGAGCAGCCTGCTCGGCGTTCCCCCCTGGGCGCCGGGCGACGGAGCGCCGGTGGTCGCGGAGCTGCGCGACGCGATCGCCCGGGCGGTGGTGGGCTCGCCGGAGAATCAGGGCGTCGTGCCCGCGGTGCCGCCCATTTTCCGCTCGAGCGCCTCCAACTGCTCCGTGATCGCCCGCTGACGCTGGTCCATCTGCGCGAGGAGGCCGAGCATCTCGTGATGCCGGATCTCGTCCTGCGTGGGCTCGCGCTGAATGAAGGTGAGCGCGCCGCCGGTCTCGAGGCGGCACTCGGAGACGTGGGCGAGCGAGGAGATGCCCTGCCGCCGCGCCGCGGCCTCGAGCTCGGCGACGGTGATCAGCTCGCGCTCGAGATGGTGGCGCATGATGCGGCCGTTGCGGATCAGGGTGTCCGGGCGGCCCTCGATGCGATCGAGCTTGTTGTAGTGATAGAGCGTGCGGACGACGGCGCTGTTGACGACGAGCAGCACCGCCGCGCCGACGATCCCGCCAATGAGCGAATTGTCATTGCCGATGATCGCGTTCTGCACCGTGTTGGACAGGAGCAGCAGGACGACGAGGTCGAAGGGGTTGATCTGCGACAGCTCGCGTTTGCCCGCCAGGCGCAGCCCGATGAGCAGGAAGGCGTACACCAGCAGCGTGCGGATCAGCTTTTCCGTGAGCGGAATGCCGGGCGTGAGGAGATCGGTCCACATGGCGGAGGAGGGCTCGGAGGAGGGCGCGTTAAGCTATCGCGCCGGCGCCCCGCGCGCAGCGGTGGCCGCACCTCCGGGCGCTACGAGGTGCGCCGCTCCAGCCGCTCCCGCAATGTGCGCTTGATGCGCTCCTCGGTCCGCGGGCCGACGTTCCAGTCGTCCAGGTGCTCGAGCAGGAAGTCGAGCGACAGCACGTGCCGGGTGCCGTCGCGGTCCCGCCGGAAGACCACGTGCGACCAGCCGCGCATGCCGGTGGGCGTGTACCAGTCGCGATCGAGGCGCAGCTTGCGGCCGGAGATCGCGCGGATGAAGACCTGCTCGTAGCGCGAGCGGGGGAGCGCGCGCACCGGGAAGAGGTTTGCCCAGGTGCACAGCCGGCCCACGCTCTCGTACGCCGGCGGGCGATCGTCCAGCTCGAGCAGCGAGGGCGTGCGGCCGTCCATCACGGATTGGATCAGGCGCAGCGAACGGGGGTCGCCGTAGCGGGCGATCGACGGCCAGAAGTATGTCGTGATGCGCGCCGCGATCTCGCGGAGCGACAGGCACGCGCCGTCACGCGTCGGCCAGATCGGCTCGTTGACGTCGCAGGAGAACGGGTTCTCGATGAACGACGCCGACTTGGCGACCCAGCCCCGGCGCGAGCCGTGCGGCTCGGGCGCGAAGTCGCGGACGATCGGGAATGCGTGCGACTCGAGCTCGGGCAGCTCGAACGAGGGCCACGTCATCACCTCGCGCGCGATGCCGACGACGAGCGTTGCGGTGGCGATCATCAACGCCGCGTCCGGGGTGAAGTCCGCGGTCACCTCGATGCGGTTCACGCGCGGCCGCACGCCCACGCCGGTGGAGCGGCGGTTGGTCGCCAGCAGCATGACCGGCATCGGCACGACGTGCGTGAGCAGCAGCGCGAGCTTGTCGACGGTGCGGTGCGGGCCGCGCGCGTCATGAGGAAGCTCGAATGAGACGTTGTAGTGCGTGCTGAAGCCGGCGAGCTGCACGTCGTGGCCTTCGCGCTGCTCCCAGGCGTCGAGCTCCTCGCGCAGGAAGCGGATGCTCTCCCACAACGACCGTCCGGCGCGCGCCGCGCAGCCCGATTCCAGCTCGATGACCGGCGTAGCGATCTCGATCACGCCGGTGTCGAAGTAGACCGCGCCGCCCGTGGGCAGATGGTACGAGCGGCCGGTGCGGTGCATCATCGGCGCGCGGACGATGCGCGTCGGGCTGCCGAACACGTCCTCCGGCTTGGCCGCCTGGCCGTCGAGCACGATCGAGAACTCGGCCTCGAGGCCGATGGCCGCGCGCGCGTGCTCGGCCGGGCGCTGCCGCTCGCGTCCGCCCTTTGACTGTTTACGCGCGTCGCGCGTGCTCACGACGCCCTCCGCTCCGTGCCGAAGCCGAGGTGGTCCGCCGGCGCGTCGTGCGGAATGGAGAGCACGTAGCCGAGGTCGAGGTGCAGGTGATCGTCGGTCTGGCCGCGGGCGGAGCCGTACGGACGGGTGAACGCGCCGGGAATCGTCTGGCGAGCGAGTGCGGCATAGCGATCGATCGCCTGCCGGTCGTCGAGAAAGACGTCGCCGATCCGATAGATGTTCACCGCGCATCCCCAGCTGTGCGTCGTCGCGTTCGTGTTGATCGCGTGGCCGGGCGAGCGGTATCCGCCGTTGGCGGCGATGTGGACGTACGTCCCCGCCGCGACGCGGAAGCGCTCGAGCGCCAGCGCGAGCAGCGTGACCGCGCATGGCACGTACCGCGGGAAACCGCGCAGCGGCGCCGCTTCGTGGACGTCCGTCTGGATGAACTCCCAGAGCGCGAAGTTGGGGGAGAGCTGCGCGCTGAGCGCGTGCTCCCACGACGGGATCTCGTAGAAGTAGCGGGGCAGCGTCCGCGGCTCCCCGGCGTCGTCGTACACGATGCGGCCCGGAAGCAGCGCGTCGCGGACCGGCTTCTCGAGGCGGAGCCCGTCGACGACGCGGAGCGGAAAGCGATGCGCCTCACCCATCGTCGACCTCGTCCGTGCCGGCCAGCAGCTCGTAGACCGCGTGCGACGCTTCGGCAATCGTCGCCGAGCGGCCCGCGGACTCGGGCGCCCACTCGGTGAGAATCGCGATCACGTACGGCGCGCGGCCCGGCGGGTACACCACGCCGGCGTCGTGCGCGACCGTGGAGATGTCGCCCGTCTTGTGCGCGACGCGCACCGCGCGCGGCAGCCGCGCGGGAATGCCGTTCCGGAACTCCTGCGCGTGCAGGATCTCGAGCATCTCGCGCGACAGCTCGGGCGAGAACGCGCGCTCCTCGGCGATCGTGCGGAGCAGTTGGACGAGCCCGTCCGCGGTGACGCGGTTGTTGATGCCGTGCTCGAACGCGCGCTCGTCCTCCACGCCGCGGCGGATGTCGATCCCGTCGATGCCGAGCTCGTCCAGGCTCCGCTGCACTGTCTCGAGTCCCACGAGGTCGAGCAGGAGGTTGGTCGCGAGGTTGCTGCTCGTCGCGATCATATGAAGCGCGAGCTCGGAGATCCGCATCATCTTGCCGATCGCCGCGTGCACCTCGGCGTTGGCGTCGCGGTCGGAGGCGACGCGGAAGGGCTCGCCGTCGGCGGCGCTGAAGAAGCGGTTGCGCACGTGCAGGCGCGAGCGCGGCAGCAGCCAGCCATGGTGGATGGAGGCGTAGACGCCGAGGAGGATGGCGACCTTGATCGTGCTCGCGGCATGGAACCAGCGGTCGGCGTGGCGCCGGAAGCTCGCGTGGGTCGCCGTGTCGTAGACCGCGACGGCGATGTGGCGCGCGCCGGCGCTGCGCTCGAGGGCGTCCAAACGCTGATGGAGCGCGTCGAACGTGGCGGGCGTCGGCGTGGCTTGTCGTTGCAAAGTTGGGGCGGGCATTGGCGCGTTCCACTTCCGGCAAGCACAGTGCCGAGCGCGTCTCCGCCGTTGAGCCTGCTATGAAAGCGGCGTACTATCCGGCATGGCGAGCGGACATCGAGAGATCGAACGGAAGTATCTGCTGCGCGCGCTGCCGCCCGAGGCCGCGCAGTGGGCCTCGGCGGAGATGGAGCAGGGGTACCTGCCCGGCGCGCAGATCAACGAGCGCGTGCGGCGGATCCGCGAATCCGACGGGCGCGTGCGCTACGAGCGCACGTGCAAGATGGGCCGGGGCGTGGAGCGGTTCGAGTTCCAGGAGGAGACGGACGAGGTCTTCTTCACGACCGTCTGGCCGCTCACCCGCGGCAAGCGCGTGTTCAAGCGGCGCTACCGGGTGCCCGCGGGCGCGCTGACGTTCGAGGTCGACGAGTTTCTCGACCGGCCGCTGGTGCTCGCCGAGGTGGAGCTGGAACGCGCCGATCAGAGAATCGATATACCAGATTCTATATCAGCCGTGCTCGTGCGGGAGGTCACGGACGAGCCGGAGTACTCGAATCACGCGCTGGCGAAGTGATCGCCGCGTGGTCGGGGACGTACGAGCCCCACGCGTTGAGGTGTCCCTGCGCGGCTTCGGGCAGCGCGGCCCGCTCGACGATCCACCGCGGCCTCGGACGGTCGCGGGATATGTACGAGATCAACTCGAAGCTCCGCGGTCCCCAGGCGTAGCCGACGGCCGAGCCCCACGGATTCGTCCGCAGCGACTCGAACTGCGCGGCCTCCGCGGAGTCGAGATGCGCTGCGACGGAGTCAAGCGTGAACGCGGGGCGATGAAACAGGGTCGCGTACTCCACCACGCGCGCCCGAAGATAGCGCAGTCGCTCGCGCTCGGCGGCACGAGGGTTCATCGTCTCCGGCTGCCCGTGCGCTCGGCGGTATGCGGCGAGGCACGCGCCGGAGGTGGCGATGATGAGCGCCCCCCACATGAATCGGCGCGCGCCGAGCGACGGCGTGCCGAGCCATCGTGCAACGCGACGCATCGCCGCCTTTGCCAGGCCCGTGATCATTCGGCTCGGAGCGCGTCCACTGGATCGATGCGCAGTGCGCGACGCGCTGGAACGTAGGAGGCGAGGACGGCGACGCCAGCGACGCCGAGTGTGATGACCGCGAAGGTGAGCGGGTCATTGGTGCTCACGCCGTACAACATGCTCGACAGCGTCCGGGTCGCGACGAGGGCCGCCGCAGCGCCGGCGACGATGCCGACCGTCGCAAGCCGGAGTCCGCTGCCGACGACCAATCCCGCGATCGAGGCCGGCTCGGCGCCGAGTGCGACGCGGATGCCGATCTCGCGCGTACGCTGGGTGACGGAATAGGCGATGACGCCATACAGGCCGACGGCGGACAGCAACACGGCGATCAGCGAGAATGCGGCGAGAAGCGCCATGGCGAAGCGCGTCGGTGCGAGTGCGTCGCTCAGGTATTGGTCGCCCGTGATGACCGTCTGCAAGACCGTGTGCGCATGCGCGCCGTGAACGGCTCGTCGCATGGCCGCGATCACCGATTGCGGCGAGCCCGACACGCGCGCGAGAAGCGGCAGCTCGATGGGCACCGGCGGCTGGTAGACGTTCGGCTCAGGCGCGCTGCCGCTCCCCGGCATGTGAACGTCGGCGACGATACCGATAACCGTCGAATACTGCCGAGCCTCAGGATTGGCGGCGCCGTCGTCGAGGCGTGCGCCGAGCGCGTCGCCGTTCGGAAAGAGCTGATGCGCGAGCGTCTGGTTGATGAGGAGCTCCGTCGGCGTCCTCGTCGTCGAGCGCGCTCCCGCGTCGGCGAAAGAGCGCAGCGGACGCCAGCGCAGCGAGTCGGGTGCCCGTCCCTCGAGCACGGTCATGCGTGCAACCCGAAAGTAATTCGGCGTTATGAACGTGGTGGCGTAGCTCTTGATCGCGCGCGACCCGTCCGCGGTCTCGAGCACATCGTCGCCGGCAATGTACGCCAGGCCCGGCATCGTGCCGATGGCGGCTTCGGTCACGCCGGGCAATCCCCGGAGCCGTTCAAGGAGCGACGTCGAGAATGCCGCGCGAGCCTCTGAAGGCAAGTCGCGCGGTCCGGGGAGCAGAACGTCCAACGACACGAGCCCGTGCGGATCGAAGCCCAGCGGCATGTGCTGCAGCTCGACGAACGAGCGGACCAGCAGCCCCGCTCCGACGAGGAGCACGAGCGACAGCGCGATCTCACCGATGATGAGCGCCGCGCGCACGCGCCGCGATGCGTCGTCACGCGATCCCGTGTAGCCTTCGCTGCGCAGCGTGGTGGCGAGCGATCGATCGCCGGCGAAGAAGGCCGGAGCGGCGCCGAAGATGAGGCCCGTCGTCACGGAGATCGCGAGACTCCACAGCAACACCGCCGGATCCAACCGCGTCGCCGCGAGATTGTCGAGCGATGGTGGTCGAAGCGCGATGATCACGCGCAACGTCTGCCACGCGAGTGCCAAACCAGCCACGCCGCCGCCAAGCGCGAGCAGCACGCCCTCGGTCAGCACGAGCCGAAACAGGCGCGTGCGGCCCGCGCCCATGGCCACACGCACCGCGAACTCGCGCCGGCGCGACCATGCGCGCGCCATGAGTAAATTGGCAACGTTCGCGCAGGCGATGAGTAGCAGGACGCCCACCGCGACGAAGAGAACCTCCACCGTCCGCGCTTCGCGCGGATCGACGAGATCCTGCGCGCGCCAGACGCGGGCGCAGCAGTGTCGTGCCGGTCCAAAGCGTTTCACGTATGCCGGCGTCAGCGGCACGCTGACCGCGATCGACTGCAGCTCATGGGATGCCTGGTCGGGGGAAACGCCGGGACGAAGCCGCGCGAACAGCCGACCGCCCATGCGTCGTGGATCTTCCGGCACCCAGATGCTCGGAGTGGCTTCGTGCAGCTTCGTTGCCGGCACGCGTAGCGACGTCCCTCGTGTCATCGGGACGCCCATCTCGGGCGGCGTCACGCCGACGATCGTGTACGTGTGCTCGTCGGCCGTCACGGTCTTGCCGAGCACGTCGGCGCGCGCGCCGAAGCGCCGGCGCCACAGACCGTCGGTGATCATCGCGACGGGCGCGGCACCGGCGCGAGCGTCGTCCTCCGTGAGCCGCCGACCGAGCTCCGGCTGCACGCCGAGCACGTCGAAGTAGCTCGGCGTGATGAACGCGGCGATCGTGTCGATCTCGCCGGCTTGTTGGGTCATCATTGCGTCGACGCTCACCGACGCGATCGCCTGCAGCGAACGCGCGCGGGTGCGCCAAGCCTGTATGACGGCGGCCCCCGGCCCCATCGAGAATCGATCGTCACTTTCGACTCCGACGAGCACGATTCGATTGCCGTTCGGGTACGGCAGCGGGGCGATGAGCAGCGCGTGTACCACGGTGAAGATCGCCGTGTTCGCACCGATGCCGAACGCCAACGTGACGATCGCCAGCGTCGTGAAGCCCGGGAGCTTCCGGAACTGCCTGAACCCGAACCGGACGTCCTGCATCCATTCGTCGATCCAGCGCACGATTCCGGCGCGCCGTGCCCGCCGTTCCGCGAGTCGCTCGGTGTACGCCCGGTACTCGTTCGAATCGCCGAATCGGCGCGCTGCCTCGGTCTCCGCGTCCGCTGCGCTCCAACCGAGCGCGATCAGCTCGTCGACGCGCATCGCGAGGTGCGCGCGAAGTTCCTCGTCGAGATCTTCGCGCACGCGATCGCGCGACGGCGGCAGACGAAAGAGTCGCCGCACGCCCGGCGGCAGCAGCGTGGTGCGCTTCGTCATGACATCACGCTCCCTCGAGCACGCCGGCCACCGCGGCGACGTATCGCTTCCATGTCGCGGTTTCGGCGCGGAGCATCTGCCGGCCGCGTGTGGTGAGCGAGTAGTAGCGCGCACGACGATTATTCTCCGACACCCCCCATTCAGCCGCGATCGCGCCGGCATCTTCGAGCCGATGCAGCGCCTTGTACAGGGCCGAGTCGACGATCTCCAGCTCGTTCGACGTGCGCTGCTCGATCCACTTGCTCAGGCCGAAGCCGTGCATCGGGCTCGTGGCGAGTGCGCGGAGCACGAGCAGGTCGAGCGTGCCGTGCAGGAGATCGTTCGCGTCGCGGGGCATCGGGCGCTCCCTCCACCAGGTTAGAGGAGAAGCTGCGGCGGCCTGTGCGCCCCGTCAAGAGTCCGCGAAGTAAAGCATCGCGAATCGCCCGGCACCTCGGCGGCGATCCGCCGACTCCGGGCTGAGCCGCGCGACTCTAGCCTTCGCTCGACAGGGGGACTCATGATCAGAATGCGCGCATGCGCCGCAGCGCTCGCGCTGCCGCTCGCGATGGTTCACCAGGGCTGCGCACAGCAGACCGTCGCCGAGCAGTACGCCGGCGCGCTGACGTACCGGCAGTTCGTCGCCAGCGACGCGGGCCGGAGCGCCGAGTGGACGCGGGCGTATGAGAATGCGAAAGCGACCGTCGACGCGGCGCTCCCGCGGGCCCGCGCGTTCCCCGGCCACTGGCACCTGTTCGTCGTCGCCGAGTCGTGGTGCAGCGACGCGATGGCGAGCGTGCCGTACCTCGCGCGGCTGGCCGACGAGGATTCGGCGCTCGATCTGCGGCTGCTGCGCCGGGCGGACGCCCAGGCGATGCTTCAGTCGCATCTCTTCAAGGGCCGCGCCGCGACACCGCTCGTGGTGCTCTATGACGACCAGTTCGTCGAGCGCGGCGTGTGGATCGAGCGGCCGGCGGCGCTGCGCGCGTTCATCGCGGAGCGGTCGGGCAAGCTCGATGACGATGGGTTGTCGGGCGCGATTCGCGAATGGCGCGCGAAAGACGCCGGCCGGTCGGTGCTCGTGGAAATCCTGTCGCTCCTCGAGCCGAGGTCCTGCCGCGAAGGCGGCGACGACTGCACCCCGTGATCCGCCGCGGATTCTGAGTGTCGGGTTGTGGTCAATCATTGGTAAGGATTGGCGAGTAGCGGTGACGTTGGGGTCGTTTTGAGGCTCTGTTTCCGGCGCGCCCGGTGGCGCTTCATTCCGGGAGCCTGTGCCGCGACGCTCACAACGGATACCGATGACACGATTCGCTTCCGCTTCACTCGCCCTGTTGTTGCCCGCGACGCTCGCCGCTCAGGGATCCCTGCGCGTGACCGTGTTCAACGACCGGAACGGCAACGGCGTGCGCGACGCCGGCGAACGCGCGATCCCGAGCGTCGTCATCTCCAATCAGCGCGACATCGTGACGACCGATGCCTCAGGCGTCGCGCGGATCGAGCGAGGCCCGACGGGGATCGTCTACGTCTCCGTTCCCAACGGATACCGCAGCGTCGGCGCGTTCTGGCGCGCTCCGGCGCCGACGGATTCCCAATTGACCTTCGCGCTGCAGCCGGCTCCCGCGCCGCGCACGTTCCGATTCGTGCACGGGTCCGATCCGCACATCGCGCCGAACAACGTCGACCGCACTCGGCGCTTCCGGCAGCTCGTCGATTCGATCAAACCGGATTTCACCATCGTCACCGGTGATCTGGTGTTCGACGCGATGAGCCAGCAGGAGCCCCGAGCCCGCTCGTTCTTCGAGCTCTTCGACGCCGAGACGCGCGGGTTCGCGAACCCGCTGTGGACGGTGCCAGGGAATCACGACCACTTCGGCATCATCCCGACACGCTCGCACGTGCCCGCGACGCATCCGCTGTACAACCGCGGGATGTATCGACTGTATCGTGGTCCGGACTACTACTCGTTCAACTACGGCGGCCTGCACTTCATTGCGCTCAACACGCTGATGGCGGACGACTCGGCGTATTACGGCCGCGTCGACAGCCTGCAGCTCGCGTGGCTCGAGCGCGATCTGGCGACGGTTGCGCCGAGTGTGCCGATCGTGACGTTCAATCACATCCCGATGGTGTCGGCGTGGGAGCTGCTAGGCGGATTCGCGGACATCCCGATGGTCTCATCGCTCCGGCGGATCAACGGGACGACGACCGACCGTCACACCGTGGCGAATGTCCTGGAGGTCGAGCACGCGATGCGCGGACATCCCTGGGTGCTGGCGCTCGGCGGGCACATGCACGTCGCGGAGAAGCAGGTTTTCCAGACCGAGGGCGTGGCCACGCGCTTCGAGATCGCCGCCGCGATCGTTGGGCCGAACAAGGTCGACGATGATGTGATCGCCGCGTCGGGGATCACGCTCTATACGGTGCGAGATGGCGTGATCGACGCGGGGCGGTTCGTGCGGCTGGACCCGGTGCCCAAGCCGTAACTGCGCTCGGGGTCACTTTCGCCGCGCCGCGAATTGATCGAGGTTTGTCGGAGGTCGTTCGACCGCCCCTTCCTCGTTCGACATCCCGAGCAGCCCCCCACCGCATGATCACCGGCGCCATCAAGAGCCAAATCGACCAGATCTGGAACGCGTTCTGGTCGGGCGGCATCTCCAATCCCATCGAGGTCATCGAGCAGATCACG
>DASZUN010000220.1:0-9004 GCA_035547615.1 Gemmatimonadaceae bacterium
CCGCCGGCGGCCGCGGGGCGGGGCGGGCGGGGCGCCGATACGGCGGCGGCGCGCGGGCGACGCATCATCGCCCAGGCGGGCGCGACGCGCGGGCGCGCGGCTGGCCGCCCGGGCGGGCGCGGCGCGCAGCCGGCAGATACCACGCCGCCTCCGGCGTTCGGCGGCCGCGGCTTCGGCGGCGGCGTGCAGTTCACCCAGTGGGATCACGGGCTCGGCGGCTGCGAGTCCGGCTTCACGCTCCCCGACCTCGACGATCCGAACATCGTGTGGGCGTCGTGTTACGGCAACGAGGTGACGCGCTACGATCATCGCACCAAGCGCGCGCGGTCGGTGAGCCCGTGGGTGCACACGCTCGATTCGCCGCCGGACAAGCTCAAGTATCGCTGCCACTGGACGCCGCCGCTCGCGATCGATCCGTTCGATCAGAACACGGTGTACTACGGCTGCCAGGTGGTATTCAAGACCTCGAATGGCGGCCAGAGCTGGAGCGTGATCAGCCCCGACCTCTCGACGCACGACTCCACGCGCATCGTCTCGTCGGGCGGCATCGTCGCCGACAACCTCGGGCAGTTCTACGGCGAGGTGGTCTTCGCGATCGCGCCGTCGGAGATCCAGCGCGGGCTGATCTGGGCCGGCACCAACGACGGCAAGCTCTGGTACACGCGGACGGGCGGCGGCGCGTGGACCGACGTCACGGCCAACCTGAACGCGGCGGGCATGCCGACGTGGGGCACGATCCGCAAGATCGAGCCGTCGCACTTCGATCCCGCCACCGCGTATGTCGCGGTCGACTTCCATATGATGGACAACCGGAAGCCGTACATCTACAAGACGACAGACTTCGGCAAGACGTGGAAGAACATCACCGGCGATCTCCCGGCGACGAGCCCGCTCGACTACGTGATGGCGGTCGCCGAGAACCCGAATCGCGAGGGAATGCTGTTCGCGGGCACCGGGCACAACTTCTTCTACTCGATGGACGACGGCGCGCACTGGACCCAGTTCAACGAAGGGCTGCCGCACACGGAAGTGTCGTGGATCGTCGTGCCCAAGCTGTGGCACGACGTGGTGGTGTCGACGTACGGGCGCGGCGTGTACGTGCTGCGGGACATCGCGCCGCTGGAGCAGGCGGGGAAGATCGCCGATGCGAGCGCCGTGCTCTATCCGCCGCATCCCGGGTACCGGCAGGCGCGGAGCGGGCATGCGGACATCACGTTCAAGCTCGCGCAGGCCACGCCGCGTCCCGTGCGCGTGCAGATCCTGGACTCCACGGGCGCGGTGATCCGCACGCTCATGGCGCCGACACGCGCGGGGTACAACCGCATCGCGTGGGACCTGCGCTACGATCCGCCGCGCACGGTGGCGCTGCGCACGCCGGCGCCGGACAACCCGCACATCTTCGACGAGCCGCGCTTCCGCAACCGGCCCACGCGCCCGATCACGCACTGGGGCATCCAGGGGGCGCAGGTCACCGGCCCGCTCGCCCTGCCGGGCACGTACACCGTGCGCCTGGCGGTGAACGGGGAGACGCTCACGCAGAGCCTGACCGTGCTCAAGGACCCCGAGATCGCGACGACCGACGCCGACCTGGTCGCGTCGACCACGGCACAGGTGCGCGTGCGGAACGACATGGACGCCGCCGCCGACATGCTCAACAAGCTCGAGGTGATGCGCAAGCAGGTGCTCGATCAGCAGCAGGCGAACGCGGCCAAGGCCGACGTCGCGCAGGCATTAGCTGACTTGAATACCAAGATGCTCAATGTCGAGCTGATGCTCGCCACCCGCAGCGACCTGGACTCGGACGACAAGTACTACGTCGACACGTTCAAGCCGTACATGGCGCTCATCTGGCTCAACGGGACGATCAACAGCGGCGCGGGCGACGTGGCCGGCGGCGCCGACTATCCGCCGACCGACGCGTCGCTCGGCTGGCTGGGCGACGTGGAGCACGAGCTCGACGGCGCGAAGGCTGCGTACAAGAGCCTTGTCGACGTGGACCTGGTGGCGTTCAACAAGCAGATGAACGGGAAGATTCCGGCGATCACGGCGACGATGCCGCGGCAGGTGCCGTGAGCTGTCATCCCGAGCGAGCCGAAGGCGAAGTCGAGGGATCTGGGCTCGTGGCGCGGTGACGCGTGGTCGCGCCGAATCGGTTTGGAACAAGGGGGGACGCGGGTTCGGCGTGTCGCCGGCGCGACACACCGAACACGCGAACGCTTCCGGAATGTCCGCGAACTGCTCCGAGTGGCGGGAGGGCTCCGCTTGGCACCAGCCGAATGAACCTTTGGGAACGACCTCTGGACGCTTCTCGTAGCGTCCCGAGCGGCGGTACCCAAAGCATCACGGCTCGTGGCGCACGGAAATCTGCATGCAACGCGGAGCCGTTCGTTCAATTCGTGTCATTCGTCAAATTCGTAGCTCCAATCTCTTCGAACCCGATTCGCGCGCACGCCGCTGGCCCGCGCGAAAGGCCGTAGCACCAAGCCAGCGTTGCGCAACGAGCCCGGATCCCTCGACGTCGCTCGCTGCGCTCGCCGCGCCCGGAATGACATGAGGATCTCATAATGCCCATCTCTCGCCGTGATTTCGTGCAGCGCTCCGCCTCGGCGGCGGCACTCGTCGGACTCAATACGCATCCGGCGATCGCCGAGCTGACGGAACACGCCCGCGCGGCGGCCCGCGTCGAGGACAAGTTCGTCCGCGCCCGCCCCGTGCCGCTCGATCGCGTGCGGCTCACCGGTGGTCCGCTCGCCAAGGCGCAGCAGTCGGACGCCGCGTATCTGCTGACGCTCGATCCGGACCGGATGATGGCGTACTACCGCATTCGCGCCGGGCTGCCAAAGAAGGCGGAGCCCTACGGTGGCTGGGACGGCGACGGTCGCAACCTCACGGGACACATCGCCGGGCACTATCTCTCGGCGATCAGCCTCATGTACCTCGCGACGGGTGACGAGCGCTTCAAGCAGCGCGCGCACTACCTGGTGAGCGAGCTGAAGACCGTGCAGGACAAGAACGGCGACGGCTATCTGAGCGCGCTCGCAAACGGGCGCGAGGCGTTCAACGCGCTCTCCCGCGGCGAGATTCGCGGGGCCGCGTTCGATCTGAACGGGCTCTGGTCGCCCTGGTACACGCTGCACAAGACGTTCGCCGGGCTGCGCGACGCCTACCGCTACACCGGCAACACGACCGCGCTCGACGTCGAAACCAGGTTCGCGGCGTGGGCCGAGCGCATTCTCGCGCCGCTCAGCGACGCGCAGATCGCGCACATGCTCAACACGGAGCACGGCGGCATGAACGAGGTGCTCGCCGAGCTGTACGCCGACACCGGCGACCCGCGCTGGCTGCGGCTGTCGTATCGCTTCGAGCATCACGAGTTCACGGATGCGCTCAAGCGCGCACAGGACAACCTCGACGGGAAGCACGGCAACTGCCAGATCCCCAAGCTCGTCGGCTCGGCGGCGCGGTACACGTACACGGGCGACCCCGGCGATCTGATGGCGTCCGGCTTCTTCTGGGATGCCGTGACGCAGCACCACACGTTCGCCACCGGCGGCCACGGGCAGGCCGAGTACTTCGGGCCGCCCGACGTGCTCGCCGGGATCGCCGACGGGCGCACGTGCGAGTCGTGCAATGTTTACAATATGCTCAAGCTCACCCGGCGGCTGTTCTCGATCCGGCCGGACGCGTTCTACGCCGACTTTCACGAGCGCGCGCTGTTCAACCATGCGCTGGCGTCGTTCGACCCCGAGCAGGTGCGGATGTCGTACATGGTGCCGGTCGGGCGCGGCGTGCAGCAGGAATATCAGGACATGCAGCGGAGCTTCACCTGCTGCGTGGGCACGGGCATGGAGAACCACGCACTGCACGGCGACGGGATCTACTACGAGTCGCCGGACACGGTGTGGGTGAACATCTTCGCGCCGTCGACCGCCAGGCTGACGATGCACGAGGCGCAGCTCGCGATGGACACCGGCTTCCCCGACGGCGACACGGCGACGATCGCCGTGACCGCGGGGTCGCCGAAGGCATTCACGCTCGCGATCCGGCGGCCGAGCTGGGCGGGGGATGGATTCACCGTCTCGGTGAACGGCGAGGCCATCCCACAGCCGCCGCTCGCGAGCCTGCGCGCCGGCGCGGCGGGCGGCCGCCCGATTCCGCACGACGATCGCGTGCCGCAGCCGAGCACGTTCGTCGAGATCACGCGCACGTGGAAGCCCGGTGACAAGGTGCAGCTCTCGCTGCCCAAGAGCGTACGGCTCGAGCCGACGCCGGACGACCACTCGGTTGCGGCGGTGATGTGGGGGCCGCTGGTACTCGCCGGCAATCTCGGCCCGCGGCGCGAAGGCCGCATGCGCACCGACGACGAGAGTGCGGTGCTGCCCGTCGGCCCGCAGACGATTCCGGTGCTCGTCGCCGGCGCGCGGCCCGCCGCCGAATGGGTGCAGCCCGCGGCCGGCGATCCGGGCACCTTCGTGGCGCGCGAGGTCGCGCACACCCTCGCATCGCCGCAGTCCGCGGGCGACGTGCCGCTCGCGCCGTTCTATCGCACCCAGGAGCGCACCTACAGCGTGTACTTCGACGTGCTCACGCCCGAGCAATTCGGCGGGCGCGTCGACGCGGCGAACGCCGAGCGCGAGCGGCTGAAACGGCTCGAGGCGGCGACGGTGGGCATGGTGCGCGTGGGCGATGCGAGCGCCGAGGCATCAGCAAACTATCATAGCACGCCGGCCGACCGGCCGCTCGGCCGCGCGCAGGGGCGGGCGAGCCGCGGCGGGCCCGGCGCGTTCTCGTACGATCTTGCCGTCGATCCCAACGCGGACACGGCCGTCGTCGTCACCTACTTCAACGACCTCGGGTTGCCGCCGGCGAACGGCGACTTCGACGTCGTGGTGAACGGTGTGCCGGTGGCGCACTTCGCGCCCAACGCGAACGCGAAGGGATTCTACGACGCGACGTACGCCGTGCCGGCGAGCGCCACGCGCGGCAAGTCGACCATCACGGTCGAGTTCCGCTCGGCGGAGAAGGGGCGGATCGCGCCCGTGTTCGCCGTGCGCACGGTGCGCGCGCGCGAGCTCTGATCCCGCGGCGGCATTACAGCGGGGTGCCGCCGAGCGCGTCGATGTTCGCGCGCACGACGAACGTCAGCAGCTCGCGCGCCGATTCGTCGGAGAACTGGCGCGGCGGGTGAAACGGGCGCCCCGGGCCGCCGCTCGCACCGAAGCGCGGCCGGAGGCGCTCGCGCGCGCTCGTCATGACGAATGTCGGCGCGTGCGCCGGAACGTCGTCGATCGAGTCCCTGCCCACGAGCAGCACGCGTAGATTCGCGGCGCCCTCCATGTGCGACACCATGCCGCGCAGCTTGCGCTCGAATTTCGGATCGGTCGCGATCCAGTACACGGGCCCCGCCCGGAGATAGCGCGCGAGGTCGCGCATCAGGTCGGGCCGAAGCGAGACCGCGATCCACGGCTTGCCGATGCGCTTCGCGATCCGACCGACGGCGTCCGCGTGGAACGCGGTCGTGATCAACACGTCGGCGCGGCGGACCTTGAGCGGCGGGTCCTTCGCGTCGAGATCCGCGAGTGGCGTGCTCTCCGCGGCATAACCGTGATCCTCGGTCAGCTCGGTGCAGAGGAGGTGCAGCTGATCGGCGTTGCACTCGATGCACGCCGCGCGGACGCGCCGCGTCTCCATGCCCCGCCGCACGAATGCCGCGACCTGCGTGGGCGCGAGACCGCGCGTCCGCGCCTGCACCAGCATGCCGACGAGCCACGCGGCCAGGTGCGGGAGCGTCTCCCCGCTCGCGGGTTGCGGCCCGACGACGTACGCGCCCGACCGCGGGCGGAGCTCGATGAAGCCTTCGCTCGCCAGCTCGCGCAGCGCGGCGAGCACGACCCGCTCGTTCACGCCGTGCTCGGCCGCGAGCGTGCGAATCGAGGGCAGCCGGTCGCCGCCACGCAGGCGGCCCATGTGTAGCCCGGCCACGATGTAATCGCGCAACGCGCTCGCGACCGCCGCGCGTCCCGTGCGCGGCATCGAGACGTCCTTATTCCGCGCCATTCGCGGCGGGCTCGTGCGTGTGCTCGTACGAGTGCGTGTGCACCAGATCACACTCCGTCAAGGATCTGTTGCACGATCA
The DNA here is from genome assembly GCA_035547615.1 of Gemmatimonadaceae bacterium. Classification (GTDB taxonomy): domain Bacteria; phylum Gemmatimonadota; class Gemmatimonadetes; order Gemmatimonadales; family Gemmatimonadaceae; genus JAQBQB01. Next base: position 6,137 of record DASZUN010000220.1, read on the forward strand.
CTGCAACAATTGGTGCAACACGTGCAGAGAGCCCCGCGCCATCCGGCGCGTCGCCGGAGCAGTCCGAGGTGAGTGATGCACGCACGTGCACTGCTGTCGCTGATCGTGCTCGTCACGCTCGCGAGCGCCAGCGCCCGAGGTCAGAAGCCGACGAAGTGTCATCCGTTGTGCGCACCGGTCGTCGAGCTGCTGCCCGCCCTGAATCACAGCCACGTCTTCGGAGGGCCGCGCGTGCAGTCGCTCGCGACCGGCGCCGTGACGCGGCTGCCGAGCAGGTCGAATTTCGAGATGCTCATCGCCGTCGCGTCGAAGACGATGGTGCCGCGGCTCTCGGTGTTCGGCAGCGTGCAGTGGCTGCCGAACGCCAGCACCAAGCGCAACCCGTTCACGCTGTATTCGGCGAGCGAGCTCGGCGGACCGGTGCACGCCAACGCGCCCACGGCGACGTTCGGCCTCTCGGGCGCCCTGCTCCCCGCCGAGCAGACGCACGGGTGGTTCGACGCGAACCTGAACGTCGACGACCTGTTCAGCCAGGCCGCGCGGCCCGGCGATCGCAGCGCGTACACACACAAGCTCGATCTCGCGCTGTTCACGCATCTGCACGCGTTCAACTGGACGCCGCCCAAGACGTACGTGCATCGCGTGACGGTGTTCGGCATCCTCGACTACGTGGCGACCGGGCTGCCGCGCCGCGGGGACGAGGTGCCGCAGGGCCGCCGGTATCTCGACAGCGCGCGCCCGACGACGTTCATCGGCGGCCTCTCGCTCCCGATCACACCGGAGGTGAAATGACCAGACACGCGGTCAGTTACGTCGCGGCGGCCGCCGCGGGTGCGGCGCTCGCCGGCTGTCACCGTGCGGCCGCCACGCTCACGCCCCAGACCAGCGGTGTGAGCACCATCGCGAACGTCGGCTTCAACCAGCCGGAGAATCTCGTGTACGATGCCGCGAGCGACGTGTACCTCGTGAGCAACATGGGCCCTGGCCAGCCCGCCGCGCGCGACGACAACGGCTTCATCAGTCGAGTGTCGCCGGACGGGAAGGTGCTCGCGCTGCGCTGGATCGCGGGCGGCGTGAATGGCGCGACCCTCGACGCGCCCAAAGGCCTGGCCATTCGCGGCGACACGCTCGCCGTCGCCGACGTCGGTGCCGTGCACTACTTCGATCGCCGCACCGGGTCGCCGCTCGGCAGCGAGACGCTGCCGGGGCTCGTGATGAACGATCTGGCGTTCGCCTCGGACGGCTCGCTCTGGATCACGGACACGGGACCGGATCGCGGCACGACGCCGATCGACACGTCGAAGGACATGGACGCGGTCTGGCGGATCCCGCGCGGCGGACGCGTGCAGGCGATCGCGCGCGGGCTCGGCCTCGATCGGCCGGACGGCATCGTGTTCGACGGCACCGGCGCGCTCGTCGCCACGTTCGGCTCCGACAAGCTGGAGCGTGTCGGCGCCGGCACGTCGAGAAACAGCTGGGTCACGGTGACGACATTGCCCGGCGACAGCGTGGATGGGCTGCGCCGCGCACCGGACGGTTCACTCATTGCAACGAGCTGGCAGGCACAGTCGGTGTGGAAGCTCGGCGAAGGGTATGCCCGCACGCCGCTGCTGACGAACGTCACGTCGCCCGCCGGTGTCGCGATCGATACGCGCCGGCATCGACTGGCGATCACGTCGATGAAAGACAACATGCTGTATCTGCTGCCGCTTCACTGATCGAGGCACACGCGCGACTTTCTCGAGAGGACGCATCGGTGCGAGTACTCAAGCTCACGACCCTGGCGATGCTGTGCGGCATCGCCGCGTGCGGCACGAAGGAGAATCCGGGACGCGACGCGTCCGCGGCGCCACGGCAGTCGGGCGGCGAGGTCGCGTCCGCGGCGGCGCCGAGCGGCGCGTGGCTTCCGCCCGGCGCGACGGACGGCGACTGGCGGATGCCGTCGCGCGACTACGCCGGAACGCGCTACTCGCCGCTCGACGAGATCAACACGAGCAACGTCGCGCAGCTCCAGGTGGCGTGGACGTTCGACGACGGCCAGTCGCACTTCGGCCACGAGATGACGCCCCTCGTCGCCGACAACACGATGTACATCGTCTCGCCGTTCCCCGATCGCGCGTACGCGATCGACCTCACCAAGCCGGGCGGCGTCGTCAAGTGGAAGTACGAGCCGAACCCGTCGCCGATCGCGATCGGCAAGGCGTGCTGCGACGCGGTGAACCGCGGCGCCGTGCTCTATGATGGAAAGCTCATTTACAATCTGCTCGACGACCATACCGTGGCCGTGGACGTCAAGACGGGCAAGGAGGTCTGGCGCACGAAGCTCGAGAACGTGGAGGACGGCGCGACCATGACCATGGCGCCGCTCGTCGCCGACGGCAAAGTGTACGTCGGCAACTCGGGCGGCGAGATGGGCGTGGCGGGCTACCTCGCGGCGCTCGACGTGAACACGGGCAAGGAGCTGTGGCGCGCGTACAGCGTGGGGCCGGACTCGCTCGTGCGCATCGGGAACGATTTCAAGCCGGCCTACTCGTGGATGCGCGGCAAGGACCTCGGCGCGACGACCTGGCCGGCCGGCGCCTGGAGGCACGGCGCCGGCGCGGTGTGGGGCTGGGTCACGTACGATCCCGAGACCAAGTGGCTCTACTACGGCACGAGCAACACCGGGCCGTGGAACGCCGATCAGCGCCCAGGCCTCAACCTGTGGACGAGCGGCGTCTTCGCGCGGAACGCCGACGACGGCATGGCCAGGTGGGCGTTCGTGTTCACGCCGCACAACGAGTGGGATTACGACGGCGTGAACGAGAACATCCTCGTGGATCTCCCGATCAACGGGCAGATGCGCAAGGTGATGGTCCAGTTCAACCG
>DASZUN010000221.1:0-16631 GCA_035547615.1 Gemmatimonadaceae bacterium
CGTTCGACGCGTCGAACAAGGAGCTGCCGCCCCCGCCGGTGCACTGGGGCGTCTCGGACGCCACAATCGCATCGCTGAGCAACGAGACGAACACCAGCGTTCAGGTGTCTGGCCTCGGCCGCGCCGGCACGGTGACGGTCACCGCGACGGCGCAGACGCAAGCCGCACCGTCGGCATCGGCGAGCGTGACGTTCACGTCGCCGCCCAAGGGCATCGTGCTCGTGCGCGGCGGCGGACAGTCCGGAAAGGTTGGCAGCTCGCTTCCGCAGCCCGCGGTGGTGCGCGTGGTGGCGGAGGACGGCTCGGGTGTGGCGGGCACCACGGTGCTCTTCTCCGCGCCGACCGGCGGCAGTGTCGGCAGCGCGAGCGTGGTCACCGACGGGTCGGGCAACGCGTCGACGACGCTCAAGCTCGGGACGGCGGTGGGGACGCAAGCGTTCGCAGCGACGGCGCTCAGCTTCAGCGTCGCCATCACCGAGAATGCGACCGCGGGGGATCCCGCGGCGATGGGCGTCGCGTCGGGCGACGCGCAAACGGACACGGTCGGCCACGCGCTCAAGCACCCGCTCGTGGCGAAGGTGACCGATACGTTCGGTAATCCGGTGGGTGGCGTAACCGTGTCGTGGGCGCGGACGGGCGCGGGCACGCTCGCCGCCGCGACCTCGGCCACCGACAAGGACGGCCTGGCGAGCGTTGGATACACGCTCGGCAACACCGTGGGCAGCGACGCGATCACCGCATCCGTGAATGGCGTGACGACCGTCGCGAAGTTCACGGCGACAGCCGTCGCCGGCAGCGCCGCGAAGATCGAGATCGTGTCCGGCGACAAGCAGGTCGCCGCGGCGGGCAAGTCGCTGCCGGCTCCGTTCGTGGTGAAGGTCTCCGACGCGGCGGGCAACCTCGTCGCTGGTGCGGCGGTCGCGTGGACGGCCAGCGCGGGCACGATCACGCCGTCGACGACGACCGACAGCAAGGGCATCGCGCAGAACACGCTCACACTTGGCAAGACCGTGGGCGACGTGACCGTCACGGCGTCGGTCGGCCCCGGCAAGTCGGTGACGTTCACGGCGACGGCCGTTCCGGGTCCCGTCGCGGCGATCGCGTTCGGCACGCAGCCGACGAGCGTCGCCGCGGGTGCGAAGCTGCCGAGCGTCACCGTGACGCTGACGGACGCGTTCGGGAACGTGTCGAATGCCGACGGTGCGGTGACCATCGCGCTCGGGAACAATCCGAGCGGCGCGACCCTCGGCGGAACGCTCACGCGCACGACGTCGAGCGGCACGGCGACGTTCGACGATCTCGAGGTGGACAAGGCGGGCAGCGGATACACGCTGGTCGCGACGAGCAACGGTCTCAGCGCGACGAGCGCCGCGTTCAACGTGACGGTGGGCACGCCGGCGCATCTGCAGGTGATCGGCAGCCCCTCGGTGACGCTCGTCGCCGGCACGTCCGGCGGACTTCAGAAATTCCTCGTGACGGACGCCGGCGCGAATCCGGTCGCCGGCGCGGCGATTCACCTCGTGCTCACTCGCGGCACGCCGGACACGACGCTCGCCGACACGAGCGTGACGACCGACGCGAGCGGCGTGTTCGATCTCAACCAGTACATCCCGCGTGTGAAGGACGCGGGCGTCTACACGCTCACGGCGACTGTCGCGGGCGCACAGGGCAGCCCGGCGCGGATCACCGCGACGGTGACGCCCGGCGCCGCGACGAAGGTGGTGTTCGCGACGTCGCCGACATCCGGGACCGCGGGCGCCGCACTCTCGCCGCAGCCTCGGGTGGCGTTCGTCGACGCATTCGGGAACCTCGTCACGAGCGCGACCGATCCGGTGACGCTCGCGATCCAGCCGGGCTCCGGGACGCCGGGGGCGGTACTGTCGGGAACGAAGACGGCGAACGCGGTGCACGGCATCGCCACGTTCACGGATCTCTCGATCGACAAACCGGGCGCCGGCTACTGCCTCGAGGCGACCTCCGGCACGCTCACGCCGTCGTGCACGCCACCCTTCCCCGTGAACACCGGCGCGGCAACGCAGCTGATCATCCAGCAGCAGCCCACGGGTGGTACGGCGGGCGGCAGCATCGGCGCGATCAACGTCGCGATCGCGGACGCGAACGGGAACATCATCCAGGACGCCAACAATCAGGTGACGCTCGCGCTGACGACGAACCCCGGCTCGGGCGCGCTCACCGGAACGCGGATGCGGAGCGCCGTGAACGGCGTGGCGACGTTCGGCGGCCTGTCGATCGACAAGGTGGCGATCGGCTATCAGATCACCGCGAGCTCCGCCGGGTTGGCGAGCGCGGTCACGAACGCATTCAACGTGAGCGCGGGCGCGGCGGCGAAGCTCGCGTTCCTCACGCCGCCGCCGACGAGCGTGCAGGCCGGTGTTTCGATGGCGCCGCCGGTGGTCGTGCAGATCCAGGACGCGCTGGGGAATCCGGCGGGAAATGCGACCGGCGCGGTGACCATCGGAATTCAGTCCGGTCCTTCGGGCGCGCAGATCTCGGGGAATGGTCCGGAAACGGTGCATAACGCGAACGCGACGTTCGCCAGTCTGCAGCTCAATACGGCCGGCGGTTACACGTTGATCGCGTCGTCAGGTACGCTCCAGGGCACGACGGCTCCGGTGACGGTGACGGCGGGGGCACCGAGTACCTTGCAGGCGAGCGGCGCGCCGTTCACGATCACCGCCGGAACAAGCTTCAGCAGCGGCACGGTGACGCTCACGGATGGGCAGCACAATCCGATTCAGGGCGTGCAGATCACGTTCACCATGAAGCAGGGCGGGTCGGAGGTGAACGGGTTGACGCCGCGCGTGCTGACGACGGACGCGCTGGGGAGTGTGTCGCTCGCGGATCTCACCACGTCCGACGTGGGCACCAAAGCGGGCGTCTACGATCTGGAGGCGAGTGCCGGCCCGGGAGTGAGTCCGCTCGATCTGGCGCTCACGATCAATCCCGCTGCCGCATCGAAACTGATCGTGATGCAGCAGCCGGCGCCGACCGTGGCGAGCGGCGGCACACTTTCGCCGCAGCCCGCGCTCCGGATCGAAGACGAGTACGGGAACGCGACGACGATCGGCACGCCGGTAACCGCGTCGCTCGCCCCTGGCTTCTGGGGCACGCTCGGCGGAACGACGAGCATCACGCCAGCGGCGAACGGCGTGATAGCCTTTACAAATCTCTCAATCACGGCGTCGGCCGGCGGGCTACAGCTCGCGTTCAGCGGATTGGGCACGCCGGTGATCTCGAACCTGATCACGGTCACCACGGGCGCTGCGGCGAAGTTCAGCCAGACCCCGCCGGGCCACACGTTCATCGTGCCGGCGGGAACGGTTCCCGTCACCGCGCCCGTGCTCAAGACGACGGATCTCGCGGGCAATCCGGTCGGCAACGTGCCAGTTCATTTCGTGCTCGACACCGGAGTTGCGGGTCACACGGCCGTGGTCGGCTTTGCGGATGCCTCGACCGATGCAAGCGGTTCGCTGACGTGGGAGGGAAGCTTGCCGACCACGGCGGCGCTCTACCATGTCACGATCACGAGCACCGCGATCCACGATACGAGCATCGTCGACACGGTAGCGGTCACCGCCGGTTCGGCGAGCAAGCTCGGGTTCCTCGTTCCGAGCGGCACCGTCAATTACACGGGACAGGCTGGCTCAACGACCTATTCACCGGCGCTCGCCGTGGCGATCGAGGATCGGTACGGCAACATCGTCACGCAGTCCGGCACCAGTATCTCGCTCGCGATCTCCACGAACCCGGGGGGCGGATCGCTGGTCTCCTCGGCGGCGGCCATCACGACATCTGGCGTTGCGGTCTTCACAGGGATCGCGTTCGACAAGGCCGCCATCGGATACACACTGACGGCGTCCGGCGGCGGCTTCACAGCATCCAGCCTGCCGCTCAACATCTCGGCGGGCAATGCGACGAAACTCGTGTTCACCCAGCAGCCGACCAACGCGACGGCGAACGTCACGATGGCGTCGGTCAACGTGCAGGTCCGCGATCAATTCGACAACGTCGTGCCGAGCCCGTCGCAGACGATCTTCCTCGCTCTGACGGATCCGAAGGGCGCGACGCTGTCGAATGGTTCGGTGAACTCGTCGAACGGCAACGCGCTATTCACCAACCTGTCGATCAATCTGCCGAACACGTACTCGTTCACTGCCACCAGCTCGAATAGCCTGCCGGCGGCGACGAGTAATTCCTTCGTGGTCTCGGCCGGCGCGCCGGCGTCCATCGCCCTCGCGGCGGCGAGCCCGACCAGCGCATCGGTCGTGGCCGGCGGCACGATCGCGACGCCTCCGTCCGTCGTCGTGAAGGATGGAACGGGCACGCCGGTGTCCGGTGTGACGGTGACGCTCACGGTGAAGAACTTCACGGGCGCGACCCTTGCGACGCGAACTGTGAATACCGATGCGACGGGCACCGCGTCGTTCAGCGCATTGCTCGCGAGCGATCTCCCGACCGCGGCGGGCTCGTACACGATCGAAGCGTCGACCGGCACGCTCGCACCAGTTGTCGTTGGCCTCTCGGTAACCGCAGCCGCGCCGTCGCACCTGTCGATCGGCAGCGTATCTCCGTCAGTCGTGGCGAACGCAACGCTGGCCGCAATTCCGGTCACGGTGCTCGACACATACGGCAACGTCGTGAAGAACGCGTCGGGCAGCGTCGCAATGACGCTGTCGGGCGGCGCGACGCTCAACGGCACCGCCTCGCGACCCGTGTCGAGTGGCGTGGCGACGTTCACCGACCTCTCGATTCCGACCGCCGGCACCAACTACCAGCTCACGGCCACGTTCCCGGGCGGCTTCTCGATCGCGAGCCGGACTTTCAATGTCACCGCCGGCACGGTGACGCAGCTCCAGTTCGTGAGCGGCCACACCGTGCCGTCGTCGATCGCGGACGACACGCCATTGTCCTCGAGCATCCAGGTGCTGGCGCTCGATGCGAGCAACAACCCCGTCTCCGGCGTCGTGATCGACGCGGCCATCGACAATCCGACGTTCGTCGGCTCCCGGGTTCGGCCGCCGGGTCCACTGAGCGACGCGGCATACTTCGATCTGCCGACGTTCGTCGGAACCGCATCGGTCACCACGAACGCGAGCGGAGTCGCCGACTTCGGCACGTCCAAGATCCAGGGACTCGTGCAGCGCTTTTCGGTGCAGTTCACGGCGCACGGAACGTCAGTGCCGCCGCTGAGCTCCGACGTGCAGTTGACGCATGGCACGCCGCACACGATGTCGCACGAGGTGGCACTCCCCAGCTACGTGACACCGGGACACGTGCTCAGCATGCAGCCCAAGGTGCGGCTCGTGGACATCAACGGGAATCCGGTCGACGACGAGCAGCTCGACATCTCGTTCGCGCCCGGTGCGGGCGGCGATCTGGTCGGCGGATTGGCGACGACCACGCTCACCACCGACGGCAATGGTGAAGCGACGATTCCGTCCTGGACGGTGGGGAACGAGGGCGCGCATACCATCTGGGTCGATCTGCACAGCGACAACAGCATTCGCGCGGACGCGACGGTCAACGCGGCGGTGCCGCATCACCTGGTCATGTCGGCATCGACCCTGAGCGACCTGAAGAACGGTGACGCGATTCCGGAGATCGACGCTACCGTCATGGAGACCGCCGGGCACGCGCTGGAAGACACGACGTTCACCGTCTCGGTGGTCGGCCACACGCACGTCGATTCGTTGATCTCGATCGCGGGCAACGCCGGCACGGACGCCAGCGGGAAGGCGCGGTTCGCGAATCTCGTTGTCGATGCCAAGACGCAGGCTGGTGCGACGCTCGACTTCTCCCTCGACCATGCGAGCGGTGTCAGTGGACAGGTCACGTTCAACGTCACAGCCGGTACCGCATCCGCGCTCGATTTCTACGGGGACTCGGTTTTTACGGGGCTCTCGAACACGACGCTCCTGTTGGGGAACGGTCCGACCGTGCGAGTAAAAGACCACAACAGGCGCAACGGCGTCCGTCAGCAGGATGTGCCCATCACGTGGAAGCTCGACACCGGCTGCTCGGCATTGTCCTTCTCTGCAACCGGCCAATTGAGCACGACCAGCACCAGCACCGACCCGAACGGCAGATCAGCAGCGCCGAACATCACGGTCGGGCTTTTCGGCGGCTCTTGCACACTCACGGCTTCAAATCCAACGTACGGCTCGGTGAGCTTCACACTGAAAGGGATACCGCAATAGCGCGCAGACTATTCGGAAACGAGAAAGGCCGCGCTCCTCGCGCGGCCTTTTCCCTTTACTCCTCTCTCGAGATCACCCGCCCCCCGGCGCCCCCCGCCACCGCGCCGCCACCGCCGCCGCCACCGTGTCCATCCCCGGCAGCGGCACCTGCTTGTACCCCGCCGGCAGTATGAGCAAACGCTCATCCACCGGCCGCGCCACGAGGTCCGACACCTCCGACGTCTGCTCCGTCTGCACGTTCGAGCCGGGCGCATCGAGAATGAGCCGGCTCACCGTCCGCGTCCGCAGCGCCACACGCGAGCCCATCCGCGCCGCCGCCGAGTCCACCTTCTTCGACAGCTCCGCGAATGCGCCCGCCGCCATCGGCCCGCCGGAAAATCCATTCGGCTGCAGCAGCGGATTGCCCGGCATCCCGGGGATCGACGCCAGCCAGTACGTCGTCGTGTTCTCCGCCGCGAAGCGCGACTGCATGAAGCCCGCGTCCACGTTCATCCGGAACGCCGTCGTCATGCGATAGCGCGTCGTCGCATGCCCCGCCACGGTGTCGCCCGCACCGAGGCTGTCGAGCTTCACCTCGAGATCCGACATCTTCATCGAGATGCCGTTCGCCTCGAGCTGCTGCATCGCGGTGCCGCTCGTGTCGTGCGAGAGCGGCGTCCACGCCTGCGTCGCCGGATGCACGATCGCCAGATCGTGCCCCTCGAACAGGATATAGTCACCTTTTGAGAATAAATTGGGCACGCCGCCCGCCACCACGTCCATGCGGCCGCGCCCCGCGGCGAAGATCACGTTCGCCGTGTAGTTCTGCGCCGCCCCCGCGACCGCCGCCGCGGAGCCGCCCCCTGACGGCGTCCCTGACGTCACGTGAATCGTGTACGCCATTCCGGGAATCGCACGGCGAACCGGCGCAAACGGCGCCAGCGCCAGCAGCGCCGCCGCCCCGTACGACCGCCCGCGCGTGAAGCTCGATCTCAGCATCTCACCAGGTCCCTGATCCTCCGATCATCGCGCCTCGTACACGACGCGCCCGCCCGCCACCGTCATCATGACGCGTGCCTCGGCGATCGATTCCGGCGGCACCCGCGTGATGTCGCGGTCCAGCACCACCAGATCGGCCAGCGTGCCACGCGCCAGGATGCCCTTCTCGCCCTCGTCGAACGACGCGTACGCCGCATCCACCGTATACCCGCGAAGCGCCGCGTCGACGCTGATCCGCTGCTCCGGAATCCACCCGCCGGGATGCGCGCCGTCGAGCGTGCGGCGCGTGACCGCGGCGTAGATCCCCTCGAGTGGCGTGGGGGGCGCGACGAACCAGTCGCTCCCCATCGCGAGGCGCGCACCGGCGTCGAGCAGCGATCGAAAAGCATACGTCAGCTTCGCGCGCTCGGCGCCGATCACCCGCTCGGCCCACCGACCGTCGTCGATCGCGTGATACGGCTGCACGCTCGCGATCACGCCGAGCGCGCCGAAGCGCGGCAGGTCGGCGGGCGCGAGATGCTGCGCGTGCTCGATGCGGAACCGCCGATCGCGCGGGCCGTGCTCGCGAATCACGCGCTCGTAGATGTCGAGCTGCGTCCGGATGGCGAGATCGCCGATCGCGTGCACGATCAGGTGCAGGCCGGCCTCGTCCGCCCCGCTCGTCCAGCGGTACAGATCGTCGGGCGCGTTCACGAACAGCCCGCAGTTCCCCGGCTCGTCATCGAACGGCGCGAGCATCGCCGCGGTATGCGAGCCGAGCGATCCGTCGACGAATCCCTTGAGCGCGCCGATCCGGAGCCATGCGTCGCCGCGGCCCCCGCTCACCACCCGATCGCGCAGGCGCTCCCACGTGTCGATCGGCACGGCGGCGTAGATGCGCGTGCTCAATCGACCGGCGGCATGCGCGCGCTCGAACACCGCCAGATCCTCCCACGTGCCCATGTGATGCACCGACGTGACGCCCTTGCTCGCCACGAAGCGCATCGCCGCGTCGAGCGCACGATCGAGCTCGGCGTCGTTGAGCGGCGGCACGGCCCGCTCGACGAGCGACTGCGCGTTGTCCTTGAGCACGCCTGTGGGCTCGCCGTGCGCATCGCGGACGATCGTGCCGCCGGGCACGTCGGACGTATCGCGCATGACGCCGGCGGCCCGGAGCGCGGCGCTGTTCGCGAGCGCCATGTGGCCGTCGAGTCGATTCACCCAGACCGGATGGTCCGGTGTGACGGCGTCGATCCAGTCGCGGCGCGGCAGTTCGCCGCCCCAGCGCTCATGGTCCCAGTCGCCGTTGCGAATCCACGTGCCCGCCGGCCGCGTGCGTGCGAAGTCGGCGATTCGTCGCACGAACTCGTCCGGCGTGCGCGCGTCGCGCAACTGCACCGAGTCGAGCCCCAGCCCGCCGATGAGGAAATGGATGTGCGCGTCGATGAAACCGGGCGCCACGAGGCCGCCGCCAGCATCGACCACGCGCGTCGCGGGCGTGACGAGCTTCATCACCTCGGCGCTCGATCCCACGGCGGCGATGCGGTCACCCGCCGCGAGCACCGCGTCGGCCCACGGGCGCCGCGTGGTGCCCGTCCAGACCCGGGCGTTCACGATCGCGAGCGATTCGGCGGGCTCGCGCGTTAAGGAGGTTGGTGCCGTGGTCATGCTGGGACGTAGTCTAGTGGTTCTCGCCCACCCGCGCCGGTCATCCCGGCGCTGAAACGCCCTGGCCCGCTGGAGTTCCGCCGAACACGGTGCAGCCGCCGTGCGCGCGGCCGCCGGCGAGCTTTCGATCGATGTCGCCGAATCCACCTGCCTCCTCGTTCCGTGCGGCGCGAGCCGCCGTGCTCCTCTACGCGCTCTGGTTCGCGTTCTTCAACGGACAGTCGCTGATCTCGCGTGCGCTCTCGCCGCGATCCGCGCTCCCCGCGGGCGTCCTCCTCCGCGAGGACCTCGCGCTCTCGTTGCTCTGGACGGCGATCACGTACGGGATCGTGCGGTGGCATCGCTGGCTTCGCGTGCGCGTGCGCCGGGCCGTCGCGCTGCTCGCCGGGCACCTGCCCGTGGCGATCGCGGCGGCGCTCCTCGACACGGCGGCCACGCGAGTGGCCGTCGAGTACTTCAGCGGTGCGCGGCTCACGACGCCCTTCGCCGCCACGCTCGTCTACTACTCCGACTTCGACATCGTCATCTACGTGGCGGTCGTGGCGATCGCCGAGGCGTTGCTGGTACGGCGCGTATTGCTCGAGCGACAGCGCGCGACGGAGCAGCTCGAGGCCTCCCTGAGCCGCGCCCGGCTCGATTATCTCGAGGCGCAGCTGCAGCCGCATTTTCTCTTCAATTCGCTCGGCGCCGTCTCGGAGCTGGCGTACGATGCACCGGCGACCGCCGCACGCGTGCTGCACCAGCTCTCCTCGATCTTCCGCACGGCGCTCGCGAAGAAGACCGACGAAGTGACGCTCGGCGAGGAGCTCGTGGGCATCGAGCCGTATCTCGACATCCAGCGGATCCGCTTCGCCGACTGGCTCACGATCGAGTACGACATCGACGACGCCGCCGTCGACTGCCTGCTGCCGCGCTTCGTGCTGCAGCCGTTGATCGAGAACGCGATCCGCCACGGCCTCAGCGATCGCCGAGCGGCGGGGACGATCGGCATCTCGGCGAGCGTATGCGACGGCGCGCTGCTCGTCCGCGTCTGGGACAACGGCGTGGGCCTCGAGCACGCGCGTGCGACGAGCGGTCGCGGGATCGGACTCGCGAACGTTCGCGACCGGTTGCGCATCCTGTACGGTGACGACGAGCGGCTGCGGCTCGCCGCCTCGTCCGAAGGCGGCACCGTCGCGGAGCTGACGATTCCGGTGCGCCGGCGGAGCGAGCGGATTTCCGGGAGCGTGAACGCGGGCACGATCGTGGCCGCGACGAGCGAAGCCGCGGAGCTTCCGGTGATCGCGGTGCCGCGGCCGTTCAGGAACGGCGTGGTCGCGAGCCTCCTGATCTGGCTCGCGTTCGCGCTGCTCTGGACGCAGCAGAGCTTCACGTATCTGTCGATCCGTGGAGAGCTGGGCCGGAGCACCTGGCTCTCGATCGCACGACTCGACGGCATCTCCGCCGCGCTGTGGGCCGTGATGACGCCGTTGATGATGTGGGCCGCCCGCCGCGTGCCGCTGCGGCGCAGGTACTTCGCCCTCGGCTCGATCGCATACCTGATCGGCTGTACCGCGGCGAGCGTGCTGCACACGGCGCTCTTCCACGCGCTCACGTCGCCGGATGTGCCGCTCTGGTCGTCGCAGTATCTGCTCTCGTTCTGGATCGACGGCGTGATCGCCTGCGCGATCGTGGCGATCGCGCAGCGGGGCGTCCTGCTGGATTGGCTGCGCGAGCGCGAAGCCGACTCGGCGGCGCTCACGGCCGAGCTCGAGGTGGCGCGCGGCAAGGCGGCGCAGTTGCAGTCGATCCCGCCCGTGTTGCTGCAGTCGCTGGACGGCATCGCCGCGGGCCTTCGCCGCGACGCCGCGGTGACCGAGCGCCAGCTCTCGCGGTTGGGCGATTACGTGCGCCTGGCTCTCGAGTGCACGGACGAGCGCGGCGTCACGCCGGAACGGGCGCGCGCGCTCGAGAGTGCCGTGGCGGCGCTGCGCGACAGCGGCGCGTACTCACACCACCTCACGCTGAGCGTCTGACATGCTGTCAGTGATCGTTGCGGATGATGAGAAGATCGCGCGCCGTCGTCTGGTTCGCCTGATCGAGGAGACGGGCGAGGCGACCGTCGCCGCCGCGTGCGCCGGCGGCCGCGAAGCCGTCGAGCAGACGCGCGCGCTCAAGCCCGACGTGCTCTTCCTCGACGTGCAGATGCCCGATCTCGACGGCTTCGGCGTGCTGCAGCACCTCGAGGGCACGCCGCGCCCCGCCACGGTGTTCGTCACCGCGTTCGACCAGTACGCCGTGCGCGCGTTCGACGTGCACGCGGTCGACTACCTGCTCAAGCCGTTCGACACGGATCGATTTCGCGACGCGTTCTCGCGCGCACGGGACCGGGCGCGGGCGCGGACCGCGCACGACGACGACCGCATGCGCGCGCTCATCAGCGATTATCTCGCGTCCACGCAGCCGAGCGCGCGTCCGCCGCTCGACCGGCTCGCCGTGAAGGTCGACGGCGTGCTGAAGATCGTGCGGACCGCCGACGTGGACTGGCTCGAGACGGACGGCAACTACATCCGCATCCACGCCGGCGGCGCGAGCCATCTCATTCGCATGACCGCGACGGCGCTCGAGCCACAGCTCGACCCGCGGCAGTTCATACGGGTGCACCGGCGCTACATCGTCAACATCGATCGGATCGTCGAAGTGCAGCCCTGGTTCGCTGGCGACGCGATTCTCATTCTGCGCAATGGCGGCAAGCTGCGGCTGTCGCGGACGTATCGCGAGCGCCTGCACGCGCGGCTCGGCACACGGGGCGACGAGGCGTAGCGCCGCCTCGCGCGGCGCCCCTCAGGGATTCGGCTTCTCCGTCGCGAGCGACGGCGCGATGCGGAACGAGAACGGCTGCTGCACGAGCTGCCGCACGCGGGTCGATCCGATCTTGGCCGGCGAGAAGCGCATGTAGGGCAGCGCGTCGCGCACGGACTGCGCGAACTCGGGATTCGTCGCCGACACGATCACCAGCGAGCTCGTGTCCGCGAAGCCGGTGGTGTCCACGACGTACTGGACGACCACACCGCCCTCGACGTGCTGCTTCAGCAGATCGAGCGGGTATGCCGGGGCGGCGCTGTTCTCGGAACGCATGACCGTCGTGTCGACTTCGAGCACCGTGTAGATCGAGTCGCCCCGGGGCTGCGGCGGCGGGCCCGGCGCCTGCCGGGCCGCCGTGGAGTCGATCACCTCGCCGCCGGCGCGGTTGGACGGCGGAGCGTTGGACGCGGCGTGCGTCGGGTCGGCCACGACCGGTCCGCCGCCGTTGCCGCGGTGCAGCGCGATGTACTGCACGGTCTCGCCGCCGCGCACGAGCGGCCGGTGGTTGGGCGGCGGGATGTAGTAGATGCGGTTCGCGAGGCTGTCGAGCGCGATCGATGCCGGCGGCAGCGTGGCCACGATCCACGCGGCGATGACGAGCGAGTGCGCCGTCGTGCTCAGCGCGAAGGCGCCCCGGGCCGGCGTGCGCCGCCCGTATGATGTCATCCAGAGACGCATCATGGTGCATGCAGACTGAGCCTCGGCATGTCGCCGCGCCATGGCCGCGGTGCGAGGCGTTCGGAAACGGTGATGGGCGGTACGCGGATGCCCGGCGGCGCGTCGTGGCCGGTGCGGGTAGCTTTCCACGGTCATGATTGCCACGAACATCTGGTTCTGGGTCGGGTTCGTCGGGTTCGTGCTCGCGATGCTCGCGATCGATCTCGGCATCGTGCACCGCACGCCCCACGAAGTGCACCCGAAGGAAGCGGCGATCTGGACCGTCGTCTGGGTGGCGCTCGCGCTCGCGTTCGCGGCGGGCCTGTACCTGATCTACGGTCGCCATCCGAGCCTCACGTTCCTCACCGGCTACGTCATCGAGGAATCGCTCAGCGTCGACAACATCTTCGTGATGGTGCTGATCTTCGCGTACTTCCGCGTGCCGAAGTTCTGCCAGCATCGCGTGCTGTTCTACGGCATCCTCGGCGCGCTGGTCATGCGCGGCCTGTTCATCGGCCTCGGCACGGCGATCGTGTCGCGCTTCGAGTGGGTGCTCTATCTGTTCGGCGTGATGCTGGTGATCACCGGCATCCGCATGGCGCTCAAGCAGGACGAGGAGTTCAAGGGCGAGCAGAACCCGATCGTGCGCGCGACGCGCAAGGTGCTGCCGATCTCACACGAGTATCACGGCAAGCGGTTCTTCGTGCGGGAAGCGGGGCGGCGCCTCGCGACCCCGCTGCTGCTCGTGCTCGTGCTCGTGGAGTTCACGGATCTGATCTTCGCGGTCGATTCCATCCCGGCGATCTTCGGCGTGACGACGGATCCGTTCATCGTGTTCACGTCGAACATCTTCGCCGTGCTCGGGCTGCGCTCGCTGTACTTCCTGCTCGCCGCCGTGGTCGACCGCTTCTACCTGCTCAAGTACGGGCTCGCCGTGATTCTCACGTTCGTCGGCGCGAAGATGCTCGCCGAGCCGTGGGTCCACGTGGACATCGGCCTGTCGCTCGCGATCATCCTGACTATCCTCGCCGCGTCGGTGGCGGGATCACTCCTGTTCCCGAAGCACAAGCCGAGCGAGCGGTGAAGCTGTGTCGGTGGTCCGCTGTCCGTAGACTATGGACCACCGACCACGGACCACAGACGACTCAGCGCCCCTTCTCCAGGGCGTCCCGCACGTCGAGCAGGATCTCGAAGTACAACTGCTCGCGGCGGTAGGCGAAATCGAGCGTCGCCATCTGCGAGTCATCACCCGTCGCCTTGGCGCGCTCGAACGCTTCGCGGTACATGTCATCCAGATTGGCCAGAATCCGTTCGCGGGAGCGTGACATACGAATCTTCTCGAGGGCTTGGAGGGTCAAACGGGGAGGGCTGTCGTCGGGGCGGCGCTCGGGGTCGCCTTCGATCTGCTCGAGCAGATAATCGCGCGCCT
Source organism: Gemmatimonadaceae bacterium (assembly GCA_035547615.1). Classification (GTDB taxonomy): domain Bacteria; phylum Gemmatimonadota; class Gemmatimonadetes; order Gemmatimonadales; family Gemmatimonadaceae; genus JAQBQB01. Next base: position 13,774 of record DASZUN010000221.1, read on the forward strand.
TGTCGAGCAGATAGCGCCGGGGCTTCGGGAGGTTGTCCATTGAGCCGAAACAGAATCTTCGAGCGCGACGAATTCCGGTGCGTCTACTGCGGCGAGCAGTTCCCGGCGGAGGAGCTCACGATCGACCACGTCCAGCCGCGCGTGCGTGGGGGCGATCGATCGGAGGGCAACTTAGTGACCGCGTGCGGGGCGTGCAACAATCGCAAGGGGCACCGGCGGTTGAGCGCGTTCCTGCATGAAACGCCCGACGCGCGCGAGCACTTCTTCCGCCACGCCATTCACGTGTGGCCGCGCCTGATGCGCCTCGTGCGCGAGGAGCTCGCCCAGCTCGACGCGCGCGATGCCCGCGACGCCGCGCGCATAAAGAAACGCTAACGCAGCCCCTTCTCGCGCAGGAGCTGCACGATCACGCGATCGTCGCGCGCGTGCGGCTCGAGCGCCGTGAGCACCTCGGCTTCGGTCGCCCCTTCACAGTGCATGAGCGGCGGCGGCGTGCCCTGCCCTTCGCGCGGCGTCCCTGCGCGCCGGTCCACCTCGAGCACCGCCGTGACGGGCGTCAGCCCCGGCTCGCTCGTTCGGCGGATCCGCACCGCCGGCCCGTGCGGCATGAATCGCTCGTAGAGAACGTCGGACATGGGGTGGAAAGTGTGGCGATCGCCGGGAAGGTGCAAATCGTCCGTGGTCCACGGTCCACGGTCCACGGTCCACGTCAGAGCCGATGAAACACCGCATCCTCCACGACGCGACCGTCGCGGAGATGTTCGACGACGATGCGCTCCAGGAGCGCCGGGGTGACTCCGGCGTACCACACCCCTTCGGGATACACGACGACGATCGGGCCGCCGGCGCACACCCCGAGACATGGCGTCTCGCCGCGTTTCACTCGACGAGGGCCGAAGAGGAGCCCCTCGCGCTGGAGAAGCGACGGCAGCAGCCGGTACAGCTCGCGGCCGCGGTGATCGGGCGAGCAATAGCCGCCCGTGCAGACGAGCACGTGGCGGCTGTAGGGGTCCATGCGCGGCGGCGGCTCGGGGGGCATCGCCGAATACTACTCCGATCTCCAGATTGATCGCATGGTCGATTCCATCCGCGTGGGCGATCTCAGCATCCTGCGTGCGCGCCCGGCACACGCGAGCCGGCCGCCGGTGCTGTTCGTGCACGGCTACTTCGCCGACGCCACGATCTTCGACGGGTGGCTGGAATTCTTCGCCGAGCGCGGATTCCCGGCCTACGCGGTGCACCTCCGCGGGCGCGGCGGCAGCCGTGCGCTCACGGACCTCGGCCACGCCTCGATCGACGACTTCGTGGCGGATGCGTCGGAGGCGGCGCGGTGGCTCGGGACGCCGGCGGTCGTCGGGCATTCGATGGGCGGCCTTATCGCGCAGCGACTGGCCGCACGCGGCGACGTTCGGGCGGCCGCGCTCGTGACGCCGGCTCCGCCGCGCGGCATCAGCGTCCTCTCGCCGCCGCTCGTCATTAGACAACTCAAATACCTCCCGGCGATCCTTCGCTCGCGACTCGTCCGGCCGTCGCGCGATGACCTCCGCGCGCTCGTGCTCAATCGCGTGCCCCCGGACCAGCAGGACGCCCTGCTCGATCGATTCATTCCCGACAGCGGGCGCGCGGCGCGCGACATGTCGATCGTCGGCGCGCCGGTCGACGCGAGCCGCGTCCGGTGCCCGGTGCTCGTGATCGCCGCCGACGAGGACCGGTTCGTGCCGAAGTCCGTCGTCGCGCGCATCGCCGCCCGCTACGGCGCTCCCCTCCAGACGATGCTCGGCCATGGGCACATGATCGTGGCGGAACCCGGCTGGGAGAGCGTCGCCGACACGATCGCGCGCTGGCTGAGCTGAGGCGGCGGCCCTTGGCGCCGCCCTATCTTTCGCCATGGCCACTCCCGAGGAGTTCTTCGCGATCGATATCCGCGTGGGAACGGTTCTCGCCGCCGAACCCTTCCCCGAGGCGCGCAAACCGGCGATCAAGCTGGTGATCGACTTCGGCGCGGACCTGGGACACAAGCGGTCGAGCGCGCAGATCACCGTGCACTACACGCCCGAGTCCCTCGTCGGCCGGCAAGTCGTCGCCGCGGTGAATCTCGGCCCGCGCCGGATCGCCGGATTCGTGAGCGAGGTGCTCGTGCTCGGCGCGATGCCATCGCCCAGCGAAGTCGTCCTCCTCGCCGTCGACCAGCCCGTGGAGAACGGCACCAGGATTGGTTAATAGATGCTCATGAGGATCATGCAATGACCGACTCGACGACCCACCCGGCGCCCGCGGCGCCGGTGATCTCGCGCACGCACGTCACCTGGCGCGGCGACCGCGCCTTCGACGCCGGCCCGGAGGGCCGTACCCACCGCATCGACGCCGGCGGGAAGGAAGGCCCGGGTCCGGTCGAGACGCTCCTCGGCGCGATCGCGACCTGCTCCGGCATCGACATCATCGACATCCTCGCCAAGCGGAAGACGCCGGTCGAGCAGCTCGAGGTCAATGTCGACGCGGAGCGCCGTAGCGAGTTCCCCCGGCGCGTGCAGCGCCTGGACATCGAGTATCGCATCGACGGCGCCGGGATCGAGCGCGTGCACGCCGAGCGCGCGATCGCGCTCTCGTTCGAGCGCTACTGCTCGGTGGCCTGCTCACTCGCGCCCGACATCGTGGTCGAGGCGCGCCTGACGCTGAACGGAGAGCCGCATCCCGCCGTGCGGCAGCGCATCTGGACACCGGCCAGCTAGCGCGCGGCCTCGCAGATCTCCAGGACCTTCGCCATCACGCGCGGCGGCGCAGCGCACGACCCGCGAAGCGACGCCATGGCCTCGGCGTAGCGCTCCTGAAACCGCTCGTACCCCGGGCAGCGCGCGCAC
>DASZUN010000222.1:0-23834 GCA_035547615.1 Gemmatimonadaceae bacterium
GCGCTTCGCGTCGAACGCGAGGCGCGCGCCGATGCGGAAGTGCTCGACGCGATCGTTCGTGCCGAGCGATGCACGGCAGAAGATGCAGGCGGAATACATGTCCAGGCTTATATGCCTGGACGCTTACGGCCGCAAGGAGCGTGCTCGGCCGGAACGGCTCGACGGTTTTCGCGAGACCGAATCCGCGCTCTGCGCGCGCGCGGAAAAATCCCAGCTCATCGTTCCGCCGGTATCCGGGGCCTGAATCTCGATCCGGCCGAAGTGCAGCACGACGTTCTCCTCGAGCGCACCCTGGCCGGCCATCTGCGCCGCGAGGATGTTCTGCCGCTCGCGCGCGAGATTGATGCGCTGCTGCAACTCGGCGGCGTGCTCGCGCGCGCGCAGCACGTCCTGCTTCGTCATCACCTTGCTCTTGCCGAGCTCCTCGGCGGTGGCGAGATCGCGCTCCGCCTGCGTGTAGTCGGCGGTGAGCTGGGCGAGCGACTCCTGGAGCGAGATGCGCTGCTGCTCGAGCGCGGCGCGCGCGTTCGACGACGTGAGGTGATCGGAGACCACGCTCACGTCGGTGAGGCGGATCGTCATGCTCGGCGCGCCGAGCGAGTCGAGCACCTCGATCGTGCCGGAGGGGGCGCGTTCGCCGCTGGCGCTGAGCCGCACCAGATCGCCCGTGTACGGGCCGGCCTGCTTGACGAGCTGGATCTCGGCGGTGGACTGCACTGCTTGATCGTGCGACGGCGGGTTCTGTGCGACGCCGAGATCGAAGGTGCGCACGTCGAACTGGGCGACGGTGGTCGAGTCGAGTTGCAGGGTGACGCGCGCCGGCGGCACCAGCTTCGTGGCCTGCGCCGCGGCGGGAACGACGATGCCGCCCGCGAGCGCGAGCACGACGACGGAACCGAACGGCGAAATACGCGTAATGGACATCAGCAAGCGAATGACGGTGAGAGGCACTCCACTGAAAATAGCGCCATTCCCTGGTACAATTCGAGCATGATCCCTCTTCTCGCGCTCGTCGCGCTCCTCCAGCAGGGGACGTATCAAGGCGTGACCACTCCGCCGTCCGGCGACACCACCGGCTACTGGCAGCAGCACGTGCACTACCGCATCGTCGCCACGCTCGACGAGTCGGAGACGAAGCTGCGCTCGCAGGCGACACTCGTTTACACGAACAACTCGCCGGACACGCTCCGCGAGATGTACTTCCACCAGTACCTGAACGCCTTCCGTCCGGGCTCGAAGTGGAGTGCCGCCGACGCGCGCGAGAACCGCGAGCGCTTTCAGAACCTGCAGGAGCCGGACTACGGGTACGAGCGATTCACGCAGGCGCCGATCGTGGATGGCGTGCCGGTGATCGTCGACTACCCCGGCGCGCCGGACAGCACGGTGGTGCACTTCCGGCTGCCTCGCCCGCTCGCGCCGCACGATTCGCTGATGATCCAGCTGATGTGGGACGCGCGCCCGTCGACGGTGCCGCGCCGGCAGGGGCGCCGCGGCCGCACGTGGGACTTCGCGCAGTGGTACCCCAAGGTCGCCGTGTACGACCGCGACGGCTGGGAACCGAATCCACTCGTGCCCGCGGGCGAGCTGTACGGCGAGTACGGCACGTACGACGTCACGATGATCGTGCGCGACGATCAGATCGTGGGCGCGACGGGCGTGCCGGTGAGCGGCGATCCGGGCTGGGCGCGCGTGTCACGCACGGGCGCGCCGTTCATCGATTCGCTCGCCTACGGCCACATTGCGCCGGAACGCGTCGACGTGCCGGCGGGCTACCGCGCCGTGCGGTTCTATGCGGAGCACGTGCATCACTTCGCGTGGAGCGCATCGCCCGACTACCGCTACGAAGGCGGGTCGTACGTGCGCCAGGTGCCGCATCAGCACTTTCCAACGTGGGACACCGTCGCGGTGAACGTGCTGTACAAGCCGGGCGACGACACGACCTTCGGCGGCGGGCGCGCGCTCGATCGCACGATCGCGGCGCTCAAGTGGCTGGAGTCGATCTACGGGCCGTACGCGTATCCGACGTTCACGACGCTGCATCGCATCGAGGGCGGCGGCACCGAGTTCCCGATGATGATCATGGTCGGGGGCGCGAGCCAGGGGCTCATCCTGCACGAGGGCGGCCATATCTACAGCTACGGCATCCTCGGCAACAACGAGTGGCGCTCCGGCTGGATGGACGAAGGGCTCACGTCGTACCAGACGGCGTGGGCCGAGCACCTGACGCCGCAGGAGCAGATCGGCACCGTCCCGATCCCGCCCCGGCTCCCCGAAGGCTACCGCGTCAACGCGGTGACGATCCCGCCGGCCGAGCAGACCCTGTACCTGGAGCAGCAGCGGCTCGAGCTGATGGACCGGACGCAGCCGATCGGCACGGTCTCGAAGGACTTCCACGAGTTCGGGATCTATAATGAGATGATTTATAATCGCGCGGAGGTCATGTACGGGCAGCTTCGCGACGTGCTCGGCGACTCGACCTTCCGCGCGTTCCTCCACGACTACTACGAGCGCTGGGCGCTCAAGCACGTCGACGAGGGCGCGATGCGCGCGTCCGCGGAGCGGGTGTCGGGCAAGCCGCTGGCCTGGTTCTTCGGGCAGTGGATTCACGGCACCGGGCTCATGGACTACGGGCTCACCGACGTGCACGTGACGACGGACGGCACGCGCTACGAGACCATCGCGCACGTGCGCCGGAACGGCGCGCTGCGGCACCCGATGCCGGTCGGCGTGCAGACGGCGTCCGGCTGGACGATCGGCCGCGCCGATCCGATGCTCGACGAGCAGGACGTGCGCATCGTGACCGCCGACCGGCCGACGCTCGTGCAGCTCGATCCGTACCACGTCACGTGGGACTGGGACCGCCGCAACGACGTGATGAGCGGCTTCCTGCTCAGCGTGCGCGAGCCGCGGGTCACGTTCAACTGGCCGTGGCTGGACCAGGCCGATCGCTCGCACACGATCGTCGCGCTCTCGCCGGCGGCCTGGTACAGCAACCCGCAAGGCGGCGTGATCGGGATCCGCGCGCGCACGAACTATCTCGACGCGGTCGATCTGCACGAGGGCGGCCTCGCGTTCTCGATGCGCAGCCCGCGCGACACGCTCGGCCACCGCGCGAGCTTCCTCACGCGGCCGCAGATCTGGGCGCGCGCGGAGAATCTCTACCTGCCCGGGATGCGCCGTCCGCTCATGGGCTACGGCGCAGGGTTCAACTTCCTCGACGGGCTGCTCAAGCTCGACGCGTACAAGAAGTGGGATCTGTCGCCATTCCTCTTCACGCCCGGACCCACGATCCACGCCAAGGCCTACGCGACGGTCGCGGCGCCGAGCGATTCGCTCCTGCTGCCGGAGCAGTGGTCGAACGACGACGTCGCCGAGCTGGGCGGCACGGGCTCGTACAAGTCCGTGGTGACGGCGGATGGCGAGTACGAGACCGCGCATGCGTCGCTCGCCGGCGGCTTCGCGACGCGCAACGGCGGCGTGGGGAGCCCCGCGCGCGGATACGTGCGCGCCGACGCGTCGCTGGGCGCGGTGCGCTCGATCGTCGGCACGACGACACAGCTTCGCGTGCGGCTGTACGGCGGCGTGGCGCACAACGCACCGCGGCAGCGTGCGATCTTCGCCTCGACGCAGGACCCGTTCGAGACGTTCAACAACGATCTCTTCCGGCCGCGTGGCGCGCTGCTCAAGCAGAGCGGAATCAACTATCTCCCGCTGGGCGGCGCCGGACTGCGCGGGTTCGGGATCAACGTGCCGCTGGACGGCGTGGTCGCCGTGAACGGGGAGGCGGTGCAGCGGCTCGCCTCGGCACGCGGACCATGGGGGCGCGGCACGCTCTCGTTGAGCGTGTTCGGCGACGCGGCGTCGGCGTCGTCCCAGTCGATCGTGCTTCCCGGATCGGTGCTGTCGGATGCGGGCGCGGGGTTGATCGTCCAGGGCCGGTGGTACGATCGCGACGTCTACCTGCGGCTCGACGCGCCGATCCTCGTGAATCATGCGAGCCTCGCGGGCGGCCAAGGGCTCGGCGGCCATGGAACGCTCGCCCCGCGGTGGACCATCACCGTGGGCGATCTCTGGCGCTGATGCCGGCGCGGAGCGCTACCCCTCGGTGTGCTTCTCTCTGTCGGACCAGAGAATCGCCAGCACCATCCAGATCCCGATCACGCCGGCGAGCACGAAGCCGCCGGTGCCGAGTGAGCGGTGATACGGCAGGAGCATCGCGCTCGCGACGAGCAGGCCGGCGAGGACGAGGCCGGAGAACACGCGGTTGGCGACTTTCTGCAGCGCCGTCATCATCAACGTGATCTGCGGGACGTCGATCTTGGTCTCGAACTCGTTCGCGGCCATGCGAGACGTGATCAGGTCGAGCCGATGTGGGAGCGCCATGAGCAGGTCGCTCCCTTCCGTCGCGAGCTGGTAGATGCGCCGAGGATTCAGCTCGCGCTTCGCCCGCTCGGTGACGATCTGGTTTCCGAACGAGCGGATCGTCGGGATCGGGCTGTAGCTCGAGTCGAGCGCCTTGGTGACCGCGTCGAGGTTGAACAGCGCCTTGGCGAGCAGCGTGAGCTCGGCGGGCAGGCGCAGTCCGCGCTGGAACGAGATGTTGATCAGCTGATACAACACCTTGCCCGTATCCAGCTCGCCGATCGAGAGGTTGTAGTTGCGCGCCATGAGCTGCGCGATCTCGCGGACGAACGCTTCGCGATCGAAGCCGGGCAGCTCGGTGCCGATCTCGATCAGCGTGTCGGCCGCGTCGTCGCCGCGATTGTCGGCGAGATCGAGCAGCAGCTTCACCACGTGCTCGCGGAGCGTGGCGGAGAGGCGCGCCGTCATGCCGAAGTCGATCAGCGCGAGCTTCACGTCGATGTCGGCCGGCTGCGGCGCGGCCTCGCGCTCGGCGGCGTTCTCGACGCGGGCGAGCGGGGTGTGCGCCGGCCGCTGGACGGCCCGGCGGTCGTTCGCCTTCACCTCGGACGGCGTCGGCGGATTCACCTCGTCGGGCATGACGACGAACACGTTGCCCGGGTGCGGGTCGGCGTGGAAGTGTCCGTCGATCGTGATCTGCTTGAGGTACGCGCGCGTGAGCTCGTCGGCGACCGGATGGAAATCGTGCTCGATGCGCGCGAGCGGCGAGATCTGGTCGATCTTCTCGCCGCGCACGCGTTCGGTGGTGAGCACGCGCTCGGTGGTGTACGCCTCGATCACGCGCGGGACGAGGATGCGCGGAAATTCGGCGAGCGTGCGGCGGAACGCGGCGGCGTTGCGCGCTTCGACGCGGTAGTCCAGCTCGTCGGCGAGCGCGCGCTCGAGCTGCTCGACGATGCCGATGAGATCCACGCGCGCGCCGGCCGCGGTGTGCTCGCTCAGAAACGTGGCGAGCTGCCGGAAGAACTCGAGGTCGTCGGCGAGCGGATTGCGGATGTGCGGCCGCTGCACCTTCACGACGACGGGCCGTCCGTCGCGCAGCTCGGCGGCGTGCACCTGGCCGAGACTCGCTGAACCAAGTGGTTCAGTATCGAATTCCCGGAACAGTTTGCTCAACCGTGCGCCGAGCTCCTCCTGGACGATCGCCTCGATCTCGGAGAAGGGGATGGGCGCAACGTCGTCCTGGAGCTTCTCCAGTTCCTCGATGTAGGTCGGCGGGAGCAGGTCGGGGCGGGTCGAGAGCACCTGTCCGAGCTTCACGTACGCGGGTCCGAGCTCCACGAGGCGCTTGCGGAACGCGATGGCGCGTTCCGGCGAGCCGCCGAAGTCCTCGCCCGGCTCGGGTTCGTGCGCGATGCCCTCGAGCCCCTGCTGCTTGGCGAAGTCGGCGAGCCCGTAGCGCGTGAACAGGCCGATGGTGGCGGCGAGTCGGGGCAGGTACTTGGGCTCGAGGATCATTGGCCGGGCAGGGTGCAGGGAGTATGCCGGGCTTAGCCGATGCTCTACCCGCCGGGGCGGCGAAGCGGTTTAATTCCTCGAATGCCCGACCCGTCCGTCAGCCGCCGCGACTTCTTCGCCCGAGGCCTGTTCCAGGCGCTCGGGCGGGCCGCCGACGCGATGGTGCCGTCAGCGGGTGACCCGGGGCACATCCGCCCGCCGGGCGCGCTGCCCGAGGCGGCCTTTCTCGCCGCGTGTACGCGATGCGGCGACTGTATGACGGCGTGTCCGGTCGGGGCGCTCACACCGGTGTCGGCGGACGGCGGCCTGGCGAGCGGAACGCCGCTCCTTCAGCCGGACGTCAACGCGTGCGCCATGTGTTCCGACATGCCGTGCGCGCGTGCGTGCCCGACCGGTGCGCTCGAGGCGCCGCCCGATCTGTGGGCGCGGGTGCGCCTCGCATCGGTGGCGATCGACGAATCCCGGTGCATCGCGACGAGCCGCGGCGTGGATTGCGGCGTGTGCGCGCGCGTGTGTCCCGCGGGCGCGAGCGCGTTGCACATGGACGCGAGCGGCAGCCCGCGGATCGGGCCGGCGTGCACCGGGTGTGGAACCTGCATTTCCGCCTGCGTCACTCTCCCCAGCTCCATCCACCTCGCATCATGAACGTCCTCCAATGAGCGGCCCCTCCGACATCACGCGCGTTCCCAAGCCATGGGGCCACGAGACGATCTGGGCGCGCACCGACGACTACGTCGGCAAGATCCTGCACATCAAGGCCGGCGAGGCCCTCTCCGTGCAGTACCACAACGTGAAGGACGAAACGGTGTATCTGCTTTCGGGAAATCTCATCTACCGCATCTGGGAGCACGACACGCCGAGAGACGTGGATCTGAAGATCGGAGAAGCGTATCGCATCACGCCGGGCACGGTGCACCAGATGGAAGCCGTGACGGACTGCGACATTCTCGAGGTCTCGACCCCGCAGCTCGACGACGTCGTGCGCCTCAAGGACCGCTACGGACGGGAAGGGACGAACGCACCATGAAGGTCATCATTCCGCTGGCCGGGAAGGGGACGCGGCTGCGTCCGCACACGCACATCACGCCCAAGCCGATGCTCAAGATCGCCGGGAAGCCGGTGATCGACTACGTGATGGAGGATCTCGAGCGGCTGGGCGACGTCGAGCAGGTCATCTACATCACCGGCCATCTCAAGGAGAAGGTCGAGGAATACGCGCGAGCGAAATACCCGTTCGACGCGGTGTTCATCGAGCAGAAGATCCAGGACGGCACGGCGGGCGCGGTGGCGCTGGCGCGCGACTACGTGGACCAGCCGGTGTTCATCATCTTCGTCGACACGATCTTCGACGCGGATCTCTCGGTGGTGAAGCACACCGACGCCGACGGGATCATCTGGGTGAAGACGGTCGAGGACTACCAGCGCTTCGGCGTGGTGGTGACGGACGCCGACGGGCACATGACGAAGATCGTCGAGAAGCCGTCGACGCCGATCTCGAAGCGCGCGAACATTGGACTTTACTATATCAAGAACTGGAAACTGCTGTACGAGGGGATCGACTGGACGCTGCAGCAGCCGAAGAACAAGGGCGAGTTCTACCTGACGGACGCGTTCCAGTACATGATCGATCACGGCGCCAAGATCAAAGTGATCGACGTCGAGGGCTGGTACGACGCCGGCGAGCAGGGGACGCTGCTCGAGACCAACCGGACGATGCTCGAGAAGGGACGCGCACGGCGCCCGGCGACGGTCGGCGCCAACGTGCAGGTGGTCGACCCCGTGTACGTCGAGGAGGGCGTCATCCTCACCGATTGCACGATCGGCCCGAACGTGTCGATCGGCGCCGGCTCGCGCGTCGAGCAGTCGGTGCTTCGCGACACCATCGTTGGGGCGGGGTCGTCGATCGCGCGGTCGACGCTCGCCAACTCGCTCGTCGGCGACGCGGCGATCGTCGACGGCGTGCGCGGACAGGTCAACGTGAGCGATCACTCGGTGGTGAAGGTCTCGACCTGACCGCATGATCGCCGTTCGCGAGCTGACGAAGCTCTACGGCGATTTCACCGCCGTTCGATCCCTGTCGTTCGACGTGGCCCCGGGCGAAGTGCTGGGGCTCGTCGGCCCGAACGGTGCCGGCAAGACGACGACGCTGCGCTGCCTGGCGGGGATCATCGCCCCGTCGGGCGGCACGGTGTCGATCGCGGGACACGAGATCCAGCGCGATCCGATCGCCGCCAAGCGCGCGCTCGCGTTCATCCCCGACGAGCCGCACCTCTTCGACTACCTCTCGGTCGAGGAGCACCTGCGATTCGTCGCGCGGCTCTACGGCGTGACGAACGTGGACGAGCGCATGCCGGCACTGCTCGACGAGCTGGAGCTCGCCGAGAAGGGGCGCGCGCTCCCCGGCGAGCTGTCGCGGGGGATGCGGCAGAAGCTCGCGATCGCGTGCGGGCTGCTGCACGATCCGGCGGTGCTGATCCTCGACGAGCCGCTCACCGGACTGGACCCGGGCGGCATGCGCCGCATGCGCGCGACCATCGCCGCGCGCGCGGCGGCGGGGAGCGCCGTGATCCTGAGCTCGCACCTGCTGCATCTCGTCGAGGAGCTCTGCACCAAGCTGCTCGTGCTCCGGCGCGGGGAGTGCGCCGCGTACGGCACGCTCGCCGAGATCATCGCCGCGCATCCCGAGCTGGCGGGGCGCTCGCTGGAGGACGTCTTCCTGGCCCTCACGGCGGACGAGCGGCCGGCGTGAAGGCGTTCTGGTATCTCGTCTGGACCACGTCGCGCAACCGCATGCTGTCGCGCGCGCGGCGCGTGCGCAGTCCGCGCTACGCCGCGGCGCTCGTCGTCGGCGCGCTCTACGTCTGGACCTTTCTGCTCCGGCCCACGCGCGGCACCGGTGCACTGTCGTTCCTGCTCGGCCAGCCGACGGAGATGCTCGTCACCGTGCTCATGATGCTCACGCTCATGGGCTCGTGGGTGTTCGGGTCGGACACCACGGCGCTTGCGTTCACGCAAGCCGAGCTGTCGATCCTCTTTCCCGCGCCGCTCTCTCGGCGCGCGCTGATCGGCTACAAGCTCTTCCGCTCGCAGATCGCCGTGATGATCAATGCGCTGATCTGGGTGTTCGTGCTGCGGCGCGGGAGCACCGAGCTCGCCTCGCCGCTCCGCGCGATCGCGCTCTGGGTGCTGTTCTCGACGCTGAGCCTGCACCGGCTCGGCGCGGCGCTCGTGCGTTCGTCGTGGCGCGAGCATGGCGCGGCCGGGCGCCATCGGCACCGGTGGTCGATCCTGGTGTTCGGCGCGGCGGTCCTCGCGATCGCCGCCGCGGTGGTGCGCGGGTGGAGCATTCTGCGGTTCGCGGCCGGTCCGGCGGCGTTCTTCCGAACGCTGGGCGTCGTGTTGGCGAGACCGCCGGCGCGCTGGGGGCTCTATCCATTCCTGCTCGTCGTGCAGCCGACGTTCGCGCACACCACCGCGCAATGGGTATCGCGCATGCTCCCCGCGCTCGCCGTGCTGGCGCTCCACGCGTGGTGGGTACTGAGCAGCAACGCGGCCTTCGAGGATGCGGCCATCGAAGCCTCGGCGGAGCGTGCGCGCCGACTCGAGGCGATGCGCTCGCGTCGCACGGGCACCGCGCGCGCCGCGCCGCGCAAGGCGACGGGTACGCTCGCTCTCGCGTCGTCCGGACACCCGGCGCTGGCCATCTTCTGGAAGAACATGCTCTGCCTCCGACGCACCGCGGAGTTGCGCGTGTTCGTCGGGCCGGTGGCGATCGCGCTCGCCCTCGGCGCGGCGGTGTCGAGCGGCGGGGCGGAGCCGGGCGACATCTTCGCCGCGTGCGCGGTGGCGCTCGCCGGGATGCTGCTCATCTTCGGCGGCCGCCTGATCCGCAACGATCTTCGCCACGACATGCAGCACCTCTCGCTGCTCAAGGTGCTGCCGGTGAAGCCGGCCGACGTCGTGATCGCCGAAGTCGCGTCGGCCGCGCTGCCGATGGCCGCGGCGCAACTCGTGTTGCTCGTCGCGGCGTATCTGGCCACGCTCGGCTCGAGCATCGTGCCGATCCCCCTCGGCGTGCGACACGCGCTGGTCATTGCCGCGCCGCTCGCGATCGTCGGCGTGAATGCGGCGCTGCTCACGGTGCAGAACGCGACGGCGGTGCTGTTCCCGGCGTGGGTGCGGCTCGGTCCGACGGTGACGACCGGCGTGGAGGCGCTCGGCCAGAACGTGCTCGCGACGGCGGCGAATCTCCTCGCGCTCGGCGTCGCGCTGATCGTCCCCTTGCTCGCCGTCTACGGCGTGGTCGGGCCGATCGTCCAGGCGCGCCCGGCGCTGATCGTGGCGGCCGTGCTGGTCGGGACCGTCGTGCTCGCGATCGAAGTCTACGGCGCGACGCGGCTCATCGGCCGAGCACTCGCGCGCGCGGAGCCGCTCGAGGCCGAGTGAGGGGCGTCAGGCCAGACCGGCCGCGCTCACCACGATCGTGAGCGCGCGCGCGATGCCGAGCGTGCCGTGGAGATTGTCGAACCACTCGGCGTGGGTGTGCGCGTCGCCGCCCCGTCCGCCGGCGCCGATCGCTATCGCGGGAATGCCCTGGCTGATCGGCACGTTCGCATCGGTGGAGGCGAGTGCCAGGTCCGGCTCGCGCCCGATCAGCCGCGTCGCATCCATCGCCGCGCGCACCAGGTCGTGATTCGCCGGCGTTTCGCCGCACGGGCGCGACCCGATCGAGCGCACGGTCACGGCGAGCGCGCGCGTGCCGAGCGCGCGGTTCGCGTTCTCGTGCTCGGCGGCCGATTGCGCGATGCGATGGATCGCGTGCTCCAGCTCGTCGAGCTGCGCCGTCGCCGTGGAGCGCAGGTCGACCTCGAGCCACGAGGAGTCGGGGATGGAGTTCACCGACAGTCCGCCGCCGATCCGGCCGACGGACAGCGTCGTGCGCGGCGCCGTCGGTACGGGCACGGACGCGAGCTGCGATGCACATCGGGCGGCGGCGTGCACGGCATTGGGCGCTCCGTATGCGGCCCACGAGTGCCCACCGGGTCCCGAGAACGCGATCCGGAACCGGCGCGAGCCGAGCGCGCGATGGATGATGCGCTCGTCGCCGGCGCCGTCGATGGCGATCATTGCGTGCGCATCGCGCCCGCGCTCGGCAAAGTAGTGCTTGGCGCCGCGCAGGTCGCCGATGCCTTCCTCGCCCGTCGTGGCGACGAACTCGACGGGATGCCGGGATCGAAGGCGCGCGCCGTCGATCTCGCCTGCGATGGCCAGCATGGCGGCGAGGCCGCGACCGTTGTCGTTGATCCCGGGGCCGACGAGACGTTCGCCGTCGCGACGAATGGAGAGGTCCGTCTCGCGCGGAAAGACGGTGTCGAGATGCGCGCAGATGACGACGGGCGGCAGATCGTCCGCGCCCGCGCGGCGGCCGATGACGTTTCCGGCCGCATCGGTGTGCACATCGTACAGGCCGAGGTCGTGAAACCGCCGCGAGATCCAGCCGCCGCGCTCCTGCTCCTCGCCCGTGGGTGCGGCGATCTGCGCGACCGCGATTTGCGATCTCAGGATCGCGTCGTCGCGCGCGGCCAGTCGCGCGCGCGCCGGAGCGAGCATTCGAAAAACGTGGGCCGTGTCGGTCGCTGGTGTGGCGCGCGCGGTCATTCATTCAATAGCTACGGGCGGGGGGCCGGCCGCAAGTGGTAGATTCGTCAGGCATGAACGATCGGGATCTCGAGGTCCGCCCGCCCACCGAGCGGAACGCGCTCGGCCGGAACGTCTACGCGCTCGCGTCCGTGAGCTTCTTCAACGACGTCTCGAGCGAGATCATCTATCCGCTGCTGCCGGTCTTCCTCTCCAGCGTGCTCGGCGCGAGCGCCGGCTTCATCGGCGCGATCGAGGGCGCGGCGGAGTCGACGGCGGCGCTGCTCAAGCTGGCGAGCGGCTGGTGGTCGGACCGGCTGCGGCGGCGCAAGCCGCTCGTGGTCGCCGGCTATTTCCTGGCGTCGGCGGTGCGGCCGCTCGTCGCGATCGCGCAATCGGCGACGCAGGTGCTGTTGATCCGCGTGAGCGATCGTGTGGGGAAGGGGATTCGCAACTCGCCGCGCGACGCGCTGATCGCGGACTCGGTGGATCCGGGCGTGCGCGGACGCGCGTTCGGTCTGCGCAGCGCCGCGGACAATGCCGGTGCGCTGCTCGGCCCGTTGATCGCGTTCGCCGTACTCACATTCGAGCATGCGTCGTTGCGCACGGTGTTCTGGCTCGCGTCGATCCCCGGCGCGATCGGCGTGCTGATCGCGCTCTTCGGCGTGCGGGAGACAGAGCGACACGAGTTCCGCGGCAAGAAGGCCGAGCTGCAGGCCGGCATGGGCCGATCGTTCTGGGTGTTTCTCGTGGTGATCTTCATCTTCACGCTGGGCAATTCGACCGACGCCTTCCTGCTGCTGCGCGCCAAGCAGCTCGGCGTGCCGGTCGCGCTCGCGCCCATCCTGTGGGCGCTGCTGAACGGCGTGAAGAGCGTATTCAACGTGCCTGGCGGCGCGCTCTCCGATCGCCTCGGCCGGCGGCCGGTGCTCGTCGCGGGCTGGGTCGTCTACGCGGTGGTGTACTTCCTGTTCGCGCGGGCGACGCACGCGTGGGAGGCGTGGGCGCTGTTCGCCGCGTACGGTCTGTACTTCGGACTCGCGGAAGGCGGTGAGCTCGCGCTCGTGGCGGACGTGGTGCCCGCGGCGCGCCGCGGGGCGGCGTACGGCTGGTACTATCTCGCGGTGGGCATCGGCGCGCTGCCCGCGTCGATCGCGTTCGGAATTCTGTGGGACCGGTTCGGGTCACCGTTCGCGTTCAGCGTCGGAGCCGTGCTGGCGCTCGTGGCGGCGATCGCGATGCTGTTCGTGCCCGGTCCGGTGCGCCACGGCCGTTGAATTTACCGCCGCGCCCTCTGTGCCCTCTGCGGTAAATCCCCCCCGGCGCGATTAGCAGCAGCGCGCCCCCGGCTTGCTGTATCGATCGACCAGGCGCTGCCGGATGAACTCCTCGCGCGTCATCAACGCGGCGTCCGGATGGTGCGTGCGCATGTGCGCGGCGTACCGGTCGTAATCGGGCACACCGATCACGCGTCGCACCACGTCGGCCGCGTCCCGGAGCAGCTCGCGCGCGGACATCAGTCGCCCGCCACCGCGACGGCCTCGAACGGAACTTCGGACGAGATGAGCGGCTTGCGGCCGCGCAGCACGGAGCTCCATTCGCGCAGGCTGTCGGCGAGGATCACGACCACGGACACCATGAAGAACGCGGCGACCGCCGCGTCGAGATAGTCGTTGTAGATCATGCGGCGCGCGTCGGCCACGGACTTGATCACGGCTGGCAGCGCGCCGCTCGCGATCTGGCGCTCGATGCCGTGCGCGTGCGAGAGGAAGCCGAGCTTCGGGTCGGGCGAGAAGAGCTTGGCCCAGCCGGCCGCCATCGTCACGATCGTCAGCCAGGCGAGCGGCGTGATCGTGACCCACGCGTACCGCGCTTTCCCCATCTTGATGATCACCGTCGTGCCGACGCAGAGGGCAACCGCGGCGAGGAGTTGATTAGAGATTCCGAATAGCGGCCAGAGCGAGTTGATGCCGCCGAGGGGATCGAGCACGCCCTGATACAGGAAGTAGCCCCACATCGCGACGATGATCGCGCTCGAGAGCACGACCGCCGGGTACCACGACACGCGGCCGAACGGCTCCCACACGTGGCGTCCGAGGTCCTGGAGCATGAACCGTCCGACGCGCGTGCCCGCGTCGAGCGTCGTGAGGATGAACAGCGCCTCGAACATGATCGCGAAGTGATACCAGATCGCCATCGCCGTCCCGCCGCCCAGTGCGGTCGAGAAGAGCGTGGCCATGCCGAGCGCGAGGCTCGGCGCGCCGCCGGTGCGCGAGAGCAGCGAGTGCTCGCCGACGAGCGACGCGAGCCGCTGCATCTCGGCGGGATCGAGCGTGAAGCCCCAGTTGCGGACCGCCGCCGCGGCACTCGCCGCCGTCGTGCCGATCGCGCTCGCCGGCGCGTTGATCGCGAAGTAGACGCCCGGTGTGAGCGCGCACGCCGCGATCAGCGCCATCACCGCGACGAACGATTCCATGATCATGCCGCCGTAGCCGATCATCCGCGCGTCGGTCTCGCGCTCGAGCAGCTTGGGCGTCGTGCCCGAGGAGATGAGCGCGTGGAAGCCCGACACCGCGCCGCACGCGATCGTGATGAACGCGAACGGGAACACCTTGCCGGCGAAGACGGGGCCCGTGCCATCGGTGAATTGGGTCAGCGCCGGCATCTGGAGTGGCGGCATCGCGATCAGGATGCCCAGGGCGAGCGCGACCACGACGCCGATCTTCACGAAGGCGGAGAGATAGTCGCGCGGCGCGAGCAGGAGCCACACCGGCGTGACCGACGCCGCGAAGCTGTAGATCATGATGATGATCGCGAGCGTCGTCCCGCCCAGCGTGAACGTCGACGCGAGCGACGCGCTGTCGGACACGGCGCGCCCGGCGTAGAGCGCGACGACGAGGAGGATCAGCCCCATCGCGCTCGCCTCGAGCACGCGGCCCGGGCGAATCCAGCGCAGGTACACGCCCATGAGCATCGCGATCGGGATCGTGAGGCCGATCGTCACGGTGCCCCAGGGGCTCGACTTGAGCGCGTTGACCACGACGAGCGCGAGCACGGCGAGCAGCACGATCATGATCCCGAGCACGGCGACGAGCGCCGTCATCCCGGCCACGGGGCCGATCTCCTCCCGCGCCATCTGGCCCAGCGACTTGCCGTTGCGCCGCGTGGACGCGGCGAGAATGACGAAGTCCTGCACGGCGCCGCCGAGCGCGACGCCGACGATGATCCAGATCACGCCCGGGAGAAATCCGAACTGTGCGGCCAGCGTGGGGCCGACGAGCGGTCCGGGCCCGGCGATCGCCGCGAAGTGATGCCCGAAGACGATCCACTTGTTGGTCGGAACGAAATCACGCCCGTCGTCGAGGCGGACGGCGGGCGTGGGGCGGTTCGCGTCGAGCGCGAAGATCTTCGCCGCAATCAGCTTGCTGTAGAAGCGATACGCGATGGCGTAGGTACACACGGCCGCCGTGAGCAGCCAGGCGGCGCTCACGGTCTCGCCGCGCGACCACGCGAGCCGCGCGAGCGCCACGGTCCCCAGCAGCGCGACGATCGCGAAGATTCCGGCGCGGATCAGCTTCGGCATGACGGCGACGCTCCCGTGGTTCGGACGCGCCAAATTGCCGAGCGGTGCGGGGCGGGTCAACCTCGACCCGGGCTCCGGAAATTCAACCGCGGAGAGCACGGAGGACGCGGAGGAACGACATCGTATTCCGAGCGGCGCGAGGAATCTCTTCCACGTGTCGAGATCTCGACCCGGCCAGAAGATTCCTCGCTTCGCTCGGAATGACAGCGTCAAGCTCCCGCCGTTCCTCCGCGCCCTCCGCGTCCTCAGCGGTTGAATGAACCGCCTCCGAGCGCGAAGGCTGGACGCTCAGTCAGGACGCCGGCATCGTCGCGCAAAATCCCTCGGGTTCGTTAGCTTATCGCCATGCCGCGCCCCCGCATTCGCCGCCAGCTCCTGCTCGTTCTGGGATTCGCCGGTGCGGCGTCGTGCGCGAGCGCCACTCCCAAGCCCGCCGCGGCGCCGGAGGCGCCCGCCCACGCGCTCTCGGGCCTCGCGCGCGTGCGCGTGGCGGTGCTGCCCACGTACGCCGTGCGCGTGACGCCGGGCCTGTCGTGGGCGGGCGAGCTCCCGTCGCAGGACGCGCTGCGCCAGACGATGGACGCCGACATCGCGTCGGCGTTCGACGACCGCGGATTGCGCCGCGCCTGGGTGTTCCCGCCGGAGCTCGAGGCCAGCTACAAGCGCAATTCCACGTACGCCGCCGATCCGCGCGATCTCGCCGAGGAGCCGCTCCGGTCGCCGTCGCTCGCGATCGACGCGCGCCTGCCCGAGCCGCTCGCGTCCCAGCTCCGCACGCTGGTCGCGCTCCACGACGACGTGCGGCTCGTGCTCGCGCCGATCGAGCTGCGCTTCGAGCCCGCCGGCGCCGGCGCGGGCCGCGCCGTGCTGCGGCTCGTGCTCGTCGACGCCCGGATGTCGAACGTCCGCTGGATGGGCGAGATCACGAGCGACACCACCTCGGCGTTCGGGCCGGTGATCACGGCGAGCCTCGGCGCGAAGCTCGCCGGCGTCGTGGCCGCGCCATGACACTTCTCTCCACTCCTCAATCTCCGCCGTTCTCGCGATGTCCACGCAAGTCACCCTGATTCCTGGCGACGGCATTGGTCCGTCGATCACCAACGCCACCGTGCGGATCCTTCAGGCCGCCGGTGCCGATCTCGAGTTCGATCCGCAGGTCGCCGGCATGGCCGGCGTTGCGCGCTACGGGGATCCGATCCCCGACGCGACGCTCGACTCGATCAAGCGCACGCGGCTCGCGCTCAAGGGCCCGCTCGAGACGCCGGTCGGCGAAGGCTATCGCTCGATCAACGTGGCGCTGCGCAAGACGTTCGACCTCTACGCCAACGTGCGCCCCGCGTACTCGATCATTCCCGGCGGCCGCTACACCGACCTCGACATCGTGCTCATCCGCGAGAACACCGAGGGGTTGTACGTGGGAATCGAGCACTACATCCGCGTCGGCGACGATCCGCGCGCCGCGGCCGAGTCGATCGCGCTGATCACCCGGCAGGGCTCGGAACGGATCGTGCGCTACGCCTTCGACTACGCCGTCAAGCACGAGCGGAAGAAGGTGACGGTCGTTCACAAGGCGAATATTCTCAAGTTCTCACAGGGACTGTTCCTGGACACGGCACGCATGGTCGCGCGCGATTACGAGGGCAAGATCCAGCTCGAGGAGCGGATCGTCGACGCGATGGCCATGAACCTCGTGCTGCATCCCGAGCGCTTCGACGTGATCGTGACGACGAACCTGTTCGGCGACATCCTCTCGGACGAGATTTCGGGCTTGGTGGGCGGGCTGGGGCTCGCGCCCGGGGCGAACGTCGGCGTGAACGGCGCGATCTTCGAGGCCGTCCACGGCACGGCGCCGGACATTGCGGGCAAGGGCGTGGCCAATCCCGGCGCGCTGGTCCTCGCCGCCTGCATGCTGCTCGAGCACATCGGCGACGACGACCGCGCGAAGCGCATTCGCCGCGCGCTCGAGACCACCATCCGCGAAGGCAAGACCGTCACGCGCGATCTCGGGGGCACGGCGTCGACGGACGAATTCACCGACGCCATCATCGCCAAGCTGTGACCGTCACGACCCTGTTTCACTGCTCCGATCTCCACTTCGGCCACCCCGCGGTGCCGGAGCAGTACGAGTCGATCGAAGCGCTGATTCAGGACCGCAAGTACGACGTCGTCGCGATCTCGGGCGACGTGTCGCAGCGCGCGCGCGCCGGCGAGTTCCAGCGGGCCCGCGAGTTCCTCAAGAAGGCGGAGCGGGTGAGCCACACGATCGTCGTGCCGGGCAATCACGACGTCGCCTGGTGGCTCGCGCCGCTCGGGCTGGGCGACACCACGAAGATGTTCGCCAAGTACCGCAAGTACATCAGCCACGATCTGGAGCCGGTGCTCCGCGTCGCCGGCGCCACGTTCGTCGGGCTCAACACCTCGCAGGGCGTGACCCGCCACACGCTCACGTGGAACGTCCGCGACATCTCGATCATCGGCCAGCTCACGCGCACGCAGCTCGAGCATGCGCGCAGCGAGTTCGAGCACTCGCGCGCCGGCGATGCGCGCGTCGTGGTCATGCACCACAATCCGGTGAAGGGCGAGCTGTCGCAGCGGCACGGCCTCAAGCACACGCAGCGCATCCTCGGCGCGTTCGCCGAGATGGGCGTTGACCTCGTGCTCTGCGGGCACGATCATCAGGAGGCCGTGCACTACATCGAGCACACGCGCCGCGGCACGGTGATCTCGACCTCGGGGACGATCAGCAACCGCTCGCGCGGCGGGCGGCCCTCGTCGGTGAACAGCATCCGCATCACGGAGCAGGAGATCGAGGTGTCGACGCTCGTCTGGTCGAACGATCAACGCGACTTCGTGGCGGGCCCGGTGAAGTGCTTCGCTCGCTGAGCTCGCTCCTGCGCCGCCGGTTCGAGGCGGCGCAGCTCACGCTCGAGTTCGACGCGACGCCGCAGCCTCGCGACGCCGCTGAACTGCTCGCGCGACTCCGCGCCCTCGGCCTCAAGCGCATCGCGAGCTGCGAATTGACGCGCAACCGCAACGTGATGGTGAGCTTCCGCGGCCACGAGCTGCGCGTGCACGAAGGCTACCTCGCCGCGCCCGAGGACGTACATCGCGCGATCGTCGGGTTCATCGAAGGGCGCACGCGGGCCGAGCGCGGAGTCGCGCGGCGGCGCATCGTCTCGTACAAGGTCGAGACGCCGGCTCGCGGGCCCGCTCGGCGCGAGCGCACGCGCCCCGAGGACGAGCCGCTTGCCGCCAAGCTGACCGACTGGCACGCCCGCTACAACGCCGAGCATTTCGGCGGCGCGCTCAAGCCGGTCCCGGTGCGCGTGTCGCGGCGCATGAAGAGCCGCCTGGGGCACTACACCGCGGCGACCAAGGACGGGCCGGCCGAGATCGCGATCAGTTGGCGGCACCTCCGCCGGCACGGCTGGACGGAGGCGCTGCACACGCTCCTGCACGAGATGGTACACCAGTGGCAGGACGAGACGGGCATCCCGATCGACCACGGGGCGCGTTTCCGCGCAAAGGCCCGCGACGTCGGCATCGAGGCGGCGGCGAAGCGCGCGGTGGCCCGAGGCTGATCGGCACGCGGAAGCGCGGCGTTTGGCCGGCGCCCTGGGGCGCGATAGCTTCCACCCATGCTCGACTTCTACAATATCGACAGCCTGCTCTCCGAGGAGGAGCGCGCGATCCGCGACAGCGTGCGCCAATTCGTCGATGAGCGCGTGCTCCCCGTCATCGGCAAGTGTTTCGTCGAAGGCCGCTTCCCGCGTGAGATCATTCCCGAGATGGCCGAGCTCGGCGTGTTCGGCGCGAACCTCCCCGAGGAGTACGGCTGCGCCGGCCTGAGCAACGTGGCGTACGGCCTGATCAACCAGGAGCTCGAGCGCGGTGATTCCGGCGTGCGCTCGTTCGCCAGCGTGCAGAGCTCCCTCGCCATGTACCCGATCTACGCGTTCGGCAGCGAGGAGCAGAAGCAGAAATACCTGCCTCGGATGGCGAAGGCCGAGGTGATCGGCTGCTTCGGGCTCACGGAGCCGGACTACGGCTCGAACCCGTCCGGCATGATCACGATGGCCCGCCAGCACACGGACGGGACGTGGGTCCTGAACGGCGGGAAGATGTGGATCACCAACGGGTCGACCGCGCACATCGCCGTGGTCTGGGCCAAGACCAACGGCGACACGAGCGACAAGTCGATCCGCGGCTTCATCGTCCCCACCGACAGCAAGGGCTTCAAGGCCAAGGACCAGAAGGGGAAGCTCTCGCTCCGCGCGAGCGACACGAGCGAATTGGTATTCCAGGACGTTGAACTGCCGGCGGACGCGATCCTCCCCAACTCCGGCGGCCTGAAGAGCCCGCTCATGTGCCTGACGCAGGCACGCTACGGCATCTCCTGGGGCGCGATCGGCGCCGCGATGGCCTGCTTCGAGGAAGCGCTCGCCTACGCGAAGAACCGCGTGATGTTCGACCGGCCGATCGCCGGCTTCCAGATCCAGCAGGAGCGCCTGGCCGACATGCTCACGGAGATCGTGAAGGCGCAGCTCGTGTCGCTGCACCTCGGCCGGCTCAAGGACGCCGGCACGTACACGCCCCAGCAGGTCTCGCTCGCCAAGCGGAACAACGTGAGCATGGCGACGGACATCGCCCGCGAGGCGCGCCGGCTGCTTGGCGCGAACGGGATTCTCGCCGAGTACGCGGCGATGCGGCACATGGAGAACCTGGAGAGCGTGTACACGTACGAGGGGACGCACGACGTGCACTCGCTCATACTCGGGCAAGCAATCACCGGGCTGAACGCGTTCAAGTAACGGGGCGGCGAACGGCGCGAACAACTAACGCCGTCAACAACTGACGGCGCTACGGACCTGCATGCGGCGCAAACAGCTAACGGCGCCAACTCCCAAACGACGCTGACTTCCGAACGGCGCGAACTCCCAAACGGCGCTGACTTCCGAACAGCGCTGCCTGGCGGCAGACCCGTAACGTCGCAAACAACGAACGGCGCAACGGCAAACTGCGGGCGCGGCGAGCGCGCGACGCGCGCCGCCGCGGCCGTCACCGGTCACGCCGTGGCGGGTGCGCGGTTCGCCCACGCAGTCAGCGGTTCGCCGTTCGCGTTTCGCCGTTCGCGTTTCGCCTCGCGCCTTCTGCTCTTTGCGCCGGTCCGGGTCTGCCGAACCGCGCAGCGCGTTCGTGCCGCGCCGTTTGGGAGTTCGCGCCGTTCGGGAGTTCGCGCCGTTTGGAAGTCGGCGCCGTTTGGGAGTTCGCGCCGTTTGGAAGGCAGCGCCGTTCGTGGTTTGCGCCGTTTGACGGTCCGTTGCGCCGTTCGCCGTCGCTGCGCTGTTAGCCTTTTGTACGATACCTTGCTGACTTAGGTATTCGGTGCCATCTTCCCGTCGTGCTCAACGGCCGGGGAGTATGAAGCGCTCGTTCCGAGCCAGCGTCGGCGAACGCGGCGTGCGCCGCGACGTCGCCAGCGAGATCCAGTTCCACATCGACATGCGGACGCGCGAGCTCGTCGACGCGGGCGTCGACCCCGCCGCCGCCCGCCAGCAGGCGATCGCCACGTTCGGCGACGTCCGCGCGATCGAAGCCGAGTGCCGCAGCGAAACGCGGCAGCGCGTGCGCATCGCGAGTTGGCGCGAGTTCGTCGACTCCGTCGCGCACGACGTGCGGTACGGCGCGCGCACCCTCGCCCGATCGCCTGGGTTCACTGTCACCGTGCTTCTCACGCTCGCGCTCGGCATCGGCGCCAACAGCGCGGTGTTCAGTCTGGTGAACGGGCTCTTGCTCGAGCGGCCGCCGTACGCGAACGCGTCCCGCGTCGTCGTCGTGCAGCGTCCCGTGGCGTCGGCTGGCATCCCGGACGCCGGCTTCGCAGCGCCGGAGGTCGGCGATTTCAGAGCGCAGACGCCGTCGGTCGACGCCGTCGCCGAGTATCACTCGATGTCGTTCGACTTGCTCGGTCACGGGGACCCGCGCCGCGTGCAGACCGGTGTCGTCTCGGCGGATTTCTTCGATCTGCTCGGCGTCCAGCCGCTGCTCGGCCGCACGTTCGCGCGCGGCGAGGATCAGACGGGCGCCGCGCCGGTGCTCGTGCTCAGCTACGCGTTCTGGGTCAACCAGCTCGGCGCGGATTCGTCGATCATCGGCAAGACGTTCACGATGAACGACCGGCAGCACACGGTGATCGGCGTGCTGCCGCCGTTGCCAAACTATCCGGGCCGGAACGACGTGTGGATGCCCGTGTCGTCGTGCCCGTTCCGCTCGTCGCCGACGGTCGCCAACTCGCGCTCGATTCGGATGGTGACGCTGTTCGCGCGCACCAAGCCCGGCACCGCGCTCGTCGACGTCCGGCACGACCTCTCGACCGTCGATGCGCGGCTGCACGCCCAGTATCCGGACGCGTTCAAGGGCATCGCCGACGAGAAGATCGCCGCGTCGCCGATCACGAGCGCGATCACCCAGGGCGCCGCGCCCGCCGTGCTGCTGTTGTTCGGCATCGCGGGGCTCGTGCTGCTCATCGCCTGCGCCAACGTCGCGCACCTGACGCTCGCGCGGCACCTCCGCCGCCAGCGTGAGCTGGCGATCCGCGCCGCGCTGGGTGCGGGCCGCCGGCGCGTGCTTCGGCAATTGCTCACCGAGAGCGTGCTCCTCTCGCTCGCCGGCGGCGCACTCGGGCTCGCCCTCGCGGGGCCGGCGGTTGGCGCGATCGCGCATGTGGTCGCGCGCCTCACGCCGCGTGGCAACGAGGTGGCGCTCGATTGGCGCGTGGTGGCGTTCACCCTCATCCTGTCGCTGCTCACCGGGCTCGCGTTCGGGGCGCTGCCGGCGTTGGCGGACGGGCGCGATCTCGTGACGCGGCTTCGCGACGGCGGTGCGACCACCATGGGTGGACGGCGGCTCCGCGCGCGCAGTGCGCTCGTCGTCGGCGAGGTCGCGCTCGCGTCGGTCGTGCTCGTGGGCGCGGGCCTCATGCTGCGCAGCTTCGCGCATCTGCTCCGCGTCGACGCGGGCTACGATCCCCAGAACGTCGTCACCGCGCACGTGGACCTGAATTGGACGAAGTACAACAACGGCCAACTCGTGCGGAACTTCGCGGACGCGCTCACCAGCCGGCTGCGCGCCACGCCCGGGGTGACCGCCGTCGCCGTCGCCAACGAGTTTCCCGCGAGCAGTGCATCGCCGCAAAATCAGCTCACGTTCACGATTCGCGGACGCCCGGCGCCGGACAGCGCGCATCTGCCCCATGCCGAGCTGAATTTCGTGTCGCCGGAATACTTCCGCGCCATCGGCGTAGCCGTGCTCGCCGGCCGCGACTTCACGGCGGCCGACCGCGATACGGCGAACATCGTCGCCGTGATCAGCCGATCGCTTGCCGAGAAGTACTTCCCGGGCGAGAACCCCGTCGGCCGGCAGCTCGACGCCGGCATCCCGGCGACGCCGGTCACGATCGTCGGTGTGGCGGGGGACGTGCGGCAGTTCGGCCCGGCCGCCGACATTCCGCTGCAGGTCTACGCGCCGTTCAACGTTCAGTCTGTGCGCGACATTCGCGTGCTCGTGCGAAGCCGCGGCGACGCGGCGGCGATGACCCGCCGCATCGAGGCCGCGGTGCACGAGATCGATGCCGATCAGCCGGTCATCGACATCAAGACGCTCGCCCAGGCGCGCAGCGAGGTCATGACCGCGCCGCGCCTCATCACGCTGCTGCTCAGTCTCTTCGGCGCGGTCGCGCTCACGATCGCCGCCGCCGGGCTCGGAGGCGTGATGGCGTACTCGGTCGGGCAGCGGATGCAGGAATTTGGAATCCGCGTGGCCCTCGGCGCCGAGCGGTCGAGCATTCTGCGTCTCGTCGTGGGGCAGGGCATCCGGCTCGTCGTACTCGGCCTCCTGATCGGCGGCCTCGCCGCGCGCGAGGTGCACCATCTCATGGAGAAGGTCCTCGTTGGCGGCGACGGGACGGCGCTGTTCACGTACGCCGGCGTGGCGGTGCTCTTTCTGCTCGTCGCCATCGCGGCCTGTCTCGTGCCCGCGCGTCGCGCGACCGCCGTGGATCCGGTGACCGCGTTCAAGACCTCATAATTCTCATATACGGATACGCAAATGGCTGGCAGCGATCTGTTCGTGGGCACGCTCGACGTGCTCATCCTCAAGGCGGTGAGCTGGGGGCCGATCCACGGCTACGGGATCGGCCGCTGGATTCGACAGACCACCCACGACGCCCTGCAGGTGCAGGAGGGTGCGCTCTATCCCGCGCTCCACCGCCTCGAGCGGAAGGGGCTGCTCGACGAGGAGTGGGGCGTGAGCGAAACGGGACGCGAAGCGAAGTACTACAAGCTCACGGCCGCCGGCCGTCGCGAGCTGCGCGAATCCGTGACGCGATGGCGCACCTACGCGAGCGCGGTCAATCTGGCGTTGGACACCACGGCGCGTTGACGCGGTGGGCGCGGCGGTTCGCGTGTGGCCAAGTGTTACTCGCGTTCCCGCATCGAGTTACAGACCCGATGAGATCCGCCGACGATCCGGCGGGCCGTCTGGCGCGATGCGCCGCGACGCACCGGGGCCGGGCCCCGGCTGACGGGGAACGGAGATCTGCGCGGCTCGCACGCGCTGCCGCGACCGACTGACAAAGCGCCCTCGCCCGGCTAACTTGCGCGTGAATTTCAACCGAGCGAGGTCCGACGGTGAAAATCGCCGTCTGCATCAAGCGAACTCCCGATTCGGAGTCGCG
>DASZUN010000223.1:0-20860 GCA_035547615.1 Gemmatimonadaceae bacterium
GTCTTGTCCGGCACCACGTTGGGCGCGGCGCCGCCTTCCGTGATGACGCCCTGGATGCGTGCCTCCGGGCGGATGTTGCTGCGCATCGCGTCGATGTTGTCGAAGAGATGGATCACCGCGGTGAGCGCATTGCGCCCGTTCCACGCCGCGAGCTGATGCGCCGGCGCGCCGGAGAACGTGTAGTGCACGCCGTCGATGTTCATGCAGCAGGTGCCGAAGCCCGCCGCCGGCCGGCTCGTCGCGCTCGTCGAGTGGCTGCGCACGATGATGTCCATTCCATCGAACACGTGCGCATCATACATGACGGTCTTCGCCTCCGGCGGCATCATCTCTTCGCCCGGCGTGCCGAACACGGTGATGGAGCCGGGCGTGTGGGTCTTCGTGAGATACTCGGCCATTGCCACCGCGGCCGCGATGCCGATCGGTCCCTGCGTGCTGTGCTGGTCGCCGTGGAACGCGCCCTTGGTTCCGCGGAGCGCATCATATTCGACGATCACGCCGAGGTTCGGGGCGCCCGCGTTCTTGTTGTACTTCGCGACGAACGCGGTGGGCAGGCCAGCGACGCCTGTCTGCACGGTGAAGTCGTGCTTCCGGAGATAGTCGGTGAGGATCTGCACCGAGCGCTTCTCCTCGAAGCCGATCTCCGGATGGCGCGTGATGTCGTCGCCCATCGCGAGAAGCTCGTTGTCCATGAGCTCCTTGGCGCGCGCGACGACTTGCTCGCGTGCCGCATTCGGGCTGGAGAGCCGCGCGACGAGCGTGGGGATGTTCAGCGAGTGTTCGATCGAGTCGAGCTTCTGTACCACGTCGCGAGCGGCGTCGCGCTCGGTGGGCGTTTCCTGCGCGACGAGCGCGGCGGGCAGGAGGAGCGAGAGGGCGAGGAAGGCAGGGGTGCGCATGGCCGTTGGTGAGGACGGGCCAAAAATTCACGCCCTGCCGTCATTCCGCTAGGACTTCACTCCGAACGCAGCGCGATGAGTGGATTGATGCGCACCGCACGGAACGCCGGAGCCAGGCTCGCCACCACCGCCACCACGAAGAGCAACGCCGTCACGCTCGCGAGCGTCACGGCATCTGTCGGGCTCACCCCGAACAGGATGCCGCGCATCAGCCGCGTCAACGCGATCGCGGCGACGAGCCCCGTGCTCGCGCCGAGCGCCGCCACGGCCAAGCCCTGTCGCACGACGCTCCGTAGCACCGCCGCCGGCTCCGCGCCGAGGGCCATGCGAATCCCGATCTCGTGGGTCCGGCGGGAGACGGCATAGCTCATCACCGCATAGATGCCGACCGCGGCCAGCACCACCGCGACGATGGCGAATGCCGCCAACAGCGCGACGTAGAAGCGCGACTCGGCGGTCGCATCGGCCATGAGCGTGCCCATCGTCGTGACGGCCGATATCGGCGCGGCGCGCTCCACGCTTCGGATGGCGCCGCGAATGGGACCGGCAAAGCGCGCGGCATCGCAGGGGCTCTCGCTGCACGCGACGCGCGCGACGAGAGTCATCGCGCGGCTCGCGCCCGTTCCGTTCACGTACGCTGGCTGTTGCAGGAACGAGAAATACATCTCCTCCGCCGGGGGGTCGGCGAGATCGCCACGCACGACATTCTTCACGATCCCGACCACCGTGAACCACGTCGAGTCGTCGAGCGTGATGCGCTTGCCGATCGCGTCTTGGCCTGGCCAGTGTGCGCGCGCCATGTACTCGTTGATCACGACCACACCCGGCGCGCCGGCGCGGTCCGTCGTCGCAATGTCGCGACCGCGGAGGAGTGGAATCCGCATCGTGCCGAAGTAGCCCGGAAACACCACGCGATAGGTCGCGGTGGGCGAAGCACCAGGCTTGGGGATCGGGCGCCCCTCGATGTGAAACGGAAATCCCCAGAGGTCGCCGTCGAGCGGACGATGATTGACGTAGCTCGCCGCGACGACGCCGGGAATCGCCTGCACGCGCGTGAGGGCGTCGACGTAGAAGGCCGCGTGCCGGTCCGGATCGGCCGCCGGCGTTCCCACGGTGGAAACGACCATCGACACGACGTTGCGCGGATCGAAACCGGGGTCCACGCGTTCCAGCGCGGCGAAGCTCCGGATCATGAGACCCGCCCCGACGAGCAGCACCAGCGCCAGCGCGAACTCCGACGCCACGAGCGCGCCGCGCATGCGGATGCGCCCGCGCCCGTCGCTGGACGCGCGATCGCCGTCGCGGAACGTCTCGGCGAGATCGACCTGCGCGGCGCGCAGCGCGGGCATCAATCCAAACGCGAGCGCCGTGACGAGCGTGATGCCGCTGGCGATCACCAGCACCCCGGCATCCACGTGTACGGTGGACACGCGGGGAATGATCGCCGGGCTCGCGGCGACCAGTGCGCGCACGCCCACGATGGCGAGCCCGAGACCCGCCGCGCCGCCGAGCGCCGCCAGCAGAATCGTCTCGGTGAGCAGCTGCGCGACGAGGCGCCCGCGCGTCGCGCCGAGCGCCGTGCGAATCGCGATCTCCCGATGCCGCGCCGCGCCGCGCGCGAGCAGCATGTGCGCCACGTTCGCGCACGCGATGAGCAGCACGAATGCGACGGCGACGAGCAGCACCACCAACGGCGTGCGAATGTCCCCGACCACCTTCTCCTTGAGCGGGACCAGCTCGACGTGCTGATTCGTTCCGGGGTATTCGCGCTCGAGACGCGACGTGACCGACGCGAGATCCGCGCGGGCCTGCGTCAGCGTGACGCCGGGCTTGAGCCGCGCGAAGACGCGCAGGCTCTGCCCCGTGCGGCTCGTGATGCGCGGCTCGAGCACGAGCGGCGCCCAGAGTTCGGCGTGCGTCGCCCAGAATGGCGCGAACTGGAACGTCTTCGGCATCACGCCCACGATCGTGTAGCGGTTGCCGTCCATCGACACCGTCGTGCCCACGACGGCGGGATTACCGGCAAAGTGCCGCTGCCAGAGTCCGTAGCTGAGGAGCACGACGTGTTCGCCGCCCGGCAGCTCCTCGGCGGGGGTGAACGTTCTGCCGAGCAGCGGTTTCACACCGAGCAGCGGCAGCATGTTGCTCGTGACGTGAAGTCCCGAGAGCTGCTCCGGATCGTCGCCACCCGTCAGGCTGGGGCTCCAGAGCTCCGCGGCCGCCATGTCGGTGAAGCTGTGCGTCTGCGCGCGCCAGTCGGCGAAGTTTGCCGGCGCGACCGGATTGCGCCCGTCGTGCAGCGCGACGACGAGGCGGTCGGCGTCATGGTAGGGAAGCGGCTCGAGCAGCACGGCGCGCACGACGCTGAGCATCGCCGTGGTCGCACCGATGCCGAGCGCAAGCGCGAGCGCGGCGGCGAACGTGAATGCCGGCGTCTTCCGGAGCGAGCGCGCCGCCACGCGAAGCTCGCCGCCGATGCGCGAAACGGATTCCCTCATCGAGCGCTCCCGCCTCCATTGTGTGTCGATGGTCGCGCACTGCTCGCGCACGCGGGTGAGGTCCCCGAATCGCCGCGCGACTTCCGCGCGCGCGTCGGCTGGCGACATGCCGGAGGCGACGTATTCGTCATAGCGCGCCTCGAGATGAAAGCGCAGCTCGTCGTCCAGGTCGCCGCCGGGGTCGTTGCCCCAGAAGCGCAGATAGCGGCGCCACGAGGGCGACCGCCGTCGATCTATCGGCTGGCCCACGACGGCTGCTCGGTCGACGTGAGCACCTTGCCCACGGCATCGACGAACACGCCCCAGGTCGATGTTTCCGCGCGCAGTTGCTGGCGGCCACGGGGCGTGAGACGGTAGTACTTGGCGCGGCGGTTGTTCTCGGAGAGGCCCCACTCCGAGTCGATCCAGCCGCGCTTCTCCAGTCGATGCAGCGCGGGGTAGAGCGAGCCTTCCTCGATACGCAGCACGTCGCCGGTGATCTGCTGGATCCAGCGCGCGACGCCGTAGCCGTGCGTGGCGCCCCAGCTCAGCGTCTTGAGGATGAGGAGGTCGAGGGTGCCTTGAAGGAGATCGATCGAGCTGTCAGCGGGCATCGCGGGTTCTTCCCATAGAGCGTCTTTGGGAGAGTACCGCTCTTCCCATAGAATGTCAATGGGAGGGATGCCTCATGCGGGCGCCGCGCCGCGCGGCCCGTTCGGCGAAACGCTAAACCCGCTCGAGCAACACGCTGCCGGAGAAGCGCCGGTACTCCTCTCGCTTGCGCGCGGACAGGAATCGCCCGATCAGCGCCCACATCCACAGCATGCGCATGCCGCGCTTGAGGCGCATCGCCTCCTCGCCCGTCGAGCGAAACTCCACCTCGCGCCAGCCATACGGCTCGAAGAAACTCGTGCCCTCGGCAGGTCCAAAGAGAAACGGCGCGTTGCCCGCCTGTACCGTGCGGCCCCACATCTTGTTCATCATCCCGAGCAGGCGAGGGCTCGCGATGTCGATCGTCCACCACTTGAAGCTGGCGATCGCGTGCAGATCGGTCGCGAGGGCGGCGACTTGCTCGCTCGTGAGATAGACCAGCAGCCCCTCCGAGAGCACGAGCACTCGTTGACTCTGGGCGCCGAGTGATGCGAACAATGCCTGCCGGCGCGCGGCATCGGTCAGATCGACGGTGATCGCCTCGTACCGGCAATTCGTCGGAATGCCGGCGAGCATCTCCGTCTTGTAGTTCAGAATTCCCGGCAGGTCGACGTCGATCCAGCGCAGCTCCGGGTTGAGCGGCAGGCGCCAGGCACGCGCGTCGAGTCCACAGGCGAGGTTCACCACGGTGTCGACCTCGCCACCGCGCACCTTGCGCATCACGATGTCGTCGAAGATCGCCGTGCGCACGATCATCGGCCACGCCATCTGGCGGCCGCGCTGCATCTCGTCGACGATCGCCTGCCCGCGCTCGCCTGCGAGCTTCCGCGCATACGGGTCGTGGAAGATCGCGTCCGGGCGCTCGCTCTCCATGGCGCGGTACACGGCGACCCATCGGGCGGTGTCGGAGACGTTTTCGATCGGGGACATCGGCGGTTGGCTGGGGGGATCGTCGGTGGTCCGTGGACCGTGGACCATGGACGCCACCCCCCTCTCTCGTCAACCAACCCCTTACCAACTCCACCGCCGAGCGCCATTTCTGTATACGCTATCCAATCCGCATCTCCCCGAGCATCCCCGTCTCCATCTCCGGCCCAAGTCCCGATGTCACGACATCGCCTGCTTCTCCCGCTGGCCGCGCTGACCGCTCTCGGCGCGGCGCCGCTCGTCGCCTCGGCGCAGACGCGCATGCTGCGCACGCCGACCGTCAGCAAGTCGCAGATCGCATTCGCCTACGCGAACAACATCTGGGTCGTCGACAAGTCCGGCGGCAATGCGCGCCGCATCACGAGCTTCCAGGGCGTCACGGAGAACCCGCAGTTCTCGCCCGATGGCAAGTCGATCGCGTTCAGCGCGTCCTACGCCGGCAACCTCGACGTTTACGTCGTGCCGTCGGACGGGGGTGAGCCCAAGCGCCTCACGTGGCATCCGAGTCCCGACGAAGTGCAGGGCTGGACGCCCGACGGCAAATCGATCGTGTTCTCGTCCAATCGGGCGACGTGGGCGCCGAGCGCCGCGCCGCGCTTCTGGACCGTGCCAGTCGACGGTGGCCCCGAGACGCCGCTGCCGCTTCCGCGCGCGTACCAGGGCAAGTACTCGCCCGACGGACAGCACATTGCGTATCGCATGAACAACTCGTGGGACGAAGAGCGCCGCAACTACCGCGGCGGGCAGAACCGTCCCATCTGGATCGTGGACACGAAGACGTGGGCGCTCGACACGACGCCGAACGTCACCAACGATCTCGTTGTCGCGCAGGCCGGCTCGCCACGCGGCTCCTCGCATTTCTCAGCGCCGTCACAGCCGGAATCCAAGAACATGGATCCGGTCTGGACGAACAACACGAGCGTGGATTTCATCTCCGACCGCGACGGCGTGGCGAACGTCTGGTCGTACGACACGCAAGCGAAGAAGCTGAAGCAGCTCACGGACTTCAGCGACTATGACGTGAAGTCGATCAGCGCGGCGGCTGATGGAAGCGCGGTCGTGTTCGAGCAGGCTGGCTACATCCACCTGCTCGATCCGAAAACCGGCCAGCAGCACATCGTGAACATCACCGCGGCGGGCGACTTTCCGTGGATGATGGCGCAGTGGAAGGACGTGTCGTCGATGATGCAGAACATGGCGCTCTCGCCCACGGGCAAGCGCGTCGCGGTCGAAGCCCGCGGGGAGGTCTTCACGATCCCCGCCGAGAAGGGTGACGTCCGCGACATCTCGAATTCGAGCGCGTCGGCGGAGCGCAACCCGGCGTGGTCGCCGGACGGGAAGCAGCTCAGCTACTTCAGCGACAAGTCGGGCGAGTACGAGCTCTACATCGTCGATCAGGACGGTCTCACGCAGCCGCGCGAGATCAAGATTCCGACGACCGGCCACTTCTACACGCCGTCGTGGGCACCCGACGGCAAGCACATCATGTTCCACGACACGAACCTGCATCTCTGGGTCGTGGACGTGGCGACGGGTGCGGCGAAGATCGTCGGCGAAGATCCGTGGATGGTGCCGACGCGCACGATGGATCCGGTATGGTCGCCCGACGGCAAATGGATCGCGTACGCGAAGCACCTCAACACGCTCTATCACGCCATCGAGGTCGTGAACGTCGAGACGGGCGAGACGAAGCAGGTGACCGACGGACTCGCCGACGCCGTTTCGCCCGCGTGGGACGCCAGCGGCAAGTACCTGTGGTTCCTCGCGTCGACGGACTTCGCGCTCAAGTCGCAGTGGCTCGACATGACCAACTACGACCACACGGAGACGTTCGGCCTCTACGCCGCCGTGCTGCGCAAGAATGATCCGTCGCCGTTTCTGCCGGAGAGCGATGAGGAAACTGGAATGCCCGCCGCACCCGCGATGGGCGGCCGTGGTGGGCGCGGTGGCGCCGTGGCGGCAGCGGAGCCTGGCGAAGAGCCGGCGGCGCGGCCGGCGCGTCCCGCGCCGATGCCGACCGTGCAGATCGACTTCGACGGGCTGCAGAATCGCATTCTCTCCGTGCCGGGTGTCGCGGCGCGCCAGTACGCCGATCTGACAGCTGGCGCGCCAGGCATGGTCTTCTTTACGGAAACGGGCGGCGCGGCCGCCGGCGGCGGTCGCGGCGGCCCGGGCGGCGGCGCCACGCTCCATCGCTACTCGCTGCGCGACAAACGCGACGTGCCGTTCATCCAGGGCGTTGCGGACTACGACGTGAGCCGCGACGGGCACAAGCTCGTGTATCGCGCGGGGGGCGGGGGCGGACGCGGCGGCCGGGGTGGCGCGGCTGGCGCCAATGGCCCGCAGCTCTTCCTCGTTGATGCCGATCGTACGCCGCCGCAGGCCGGTTCGGGTCGGCTCAACGCGACGCTCCGGGCGTACATCGACCCGAAGCAGGAGTTCGCGCAGATCTTCAACGAGGCGTGGCGTAATCAGCGCGACTACCTCTACGTGCCCAACGAGCACGGCAGCGACTGGCCGAAGATGAAGCAGATGTACGGCGCGCTGCTCCCGTACGTGAACCATCGCGCCGATCTGAACTATCTCGTCGACATGATGGGCTCCGAGATCTCGATCGGGCACTCGTACGTGCGGGGCGGTGACATTCCCGAGTCGCAGGTAATCGAGCCCGCCGGCCTCCTCGGCGCCGACTTCGCGATCGACAACGGACGGTACAAGATCACGAAGATCTACGACTCGGAGGAGTGGAACCCCGACCTTCGCGCGCCGCTCGCCGAGCCGGGCATCGACGTGCACGTTGGCGACTACATCCTCGCGATCAACGGGCAGAATCTGCAGACGCCCGACAATATCTATCGCCTCCTCGACGGCACGGCGAACAAGCAGATCGAGCTGACGGTGAATTCGACGCCGAGCATGACGGGCGCGCGACACGTGACCGTCGTGCCGATCGCGAACGAGCAGGGTCTTCGTACGCGCGACTGGATCGAGCACAACCGGCACATCGTCGACTCGCTCTCGCACGGCCAGCTCGCGTACGTCTATCTGCCCAACACCGGCCAGCCGGGCTACACGAGCTTCAATCGCTACTACTTCGCGCAGCAGGACCGGAAGGGCGCGATCATCGATGAGCGGTTCAACGGCGGCGGGTCGGCAGCCGACTACATCATAGATGTGTTACAACGAAACTTTGATGGCTACTTCAACAACACCGCGGGCGATCGCATGCCGTTCACGAGTCCGGCGGCGGGCATCTGGGGCCCGAAGGTGATGATCATCAACGAAATGGCCGGTTCTGGCGGCGACCTGATGCCGTACATGTTCAAGTACCGCAAGGTTGGCACGCTCGTCGGCAAGCGGACGTGGGGCGGCCTGGTGCACACGGCCGACACGCCGCCGTTCATCGACGGCGGTTCGGCGATCGCGCCGCGCGGCGGCTTCTTCGCGCGCGACGGCAAGTGGGCCGTGGAGAACGAGGGCGTCGCGCCGGACATCGACGTCGAGAACACGCCCGAGGCGGTGATCTCCGGCCACGACCCGCAGCTCGAGGCGGCCGTCACGGAAGCGATGAAGGAGCTCAAGGAGCATCCGGTCGACCGCATGACGCACGAACCGCCGCCGCCGACCTGGGGCAAGCGGATCAAGCCGCTGCCGTAAGCCGCGGACTCCGCGGAGGACGCCGGCCAGCGCGGGTAGCTCGTGGTGAAAGTGGAGTTCCATGCGCAACGAGCCGGGAGGGCTTTGGACGTGGTTCAAAGATCTCCCGGCTCGTGCGCGTCTTGACGTGACTTCGCTCGACAACGACCCGCGTAGCCCCGCCCCATCCGCGTATCCCGCGGCCCCCCGTTCAGGTGCTCACACCGGCAGCCGAAAGCGCCCCCGCTTTGCCAGCAACGGCTTCCAGAGGTCGCCGAGCTTCGCTACGCGCGCGGGGACGTTATCGATTCTGAAATCATCGATCTTGAATCCCCGCTCCACTTCCTTCCACGTGACCGGCGTCGAAACCGGGGCACGCGGCTTGGGGCGCGGCGAATAGATCGACGCCAGTGTGCGCCCCCACGCGTTCTGGTTGTAGTCCACCAGCACGTGGCCGCGCGGGCGGTTCGCGACCTTGTAGATCGCCGTGAGCAGCTTGGGGTGACGGTCCGCCAGCTCGTTCGCGAGCGTCTTGGCGAAGCTCCACACCTGCTTCTGGGTCGGGCCGCGCTGAATGGCGACATAGACGTGCACGCCTGACGACCCGGTCGTCTTCACGTACGGCGTCATGCCGAGCGCCTCGAGCGCCTCACGCACGACGAGCGCCGCCTCGAGCACCTTGGGGAACGTCGCGGCAACGACCGGGTCCAGATCGAAATGGAGGAAATCCGGCCGGTCGGTGTCGTCGCAGCGCGAGTACCAGGGATTCAGATCGATGCAGCCGAGGTTCACGAGCCAGAGCAGCGACGCGAGGTCCTGCACCATCGGAAAGTCGATCACGCTGCCGGAGGCGTGCTCGATGGCGCAGGTTTGCACCCACTCCGGCGTGCCCGTGGGCGTGCGCTTCATGAAGAAGCACTTGCCCTTGGCGCCGTTGGGATAGCGCTTCATGACCATCGCGCGGTCGCGCACGTGCGGGAGCAGCACGTCGGCCATCTGCGCGTAGTAGCGGAGCAGGTCGCCCTTGGTGATGCCGGATCCCGGCCAGAACACCTTGTTCAGATTCGTGAGCGCGACGGTGCGACCACCGATGCGAACGTCGGCGTCGTTCTGATCGCGCGGCACGAGGTCGCGGCTGGCTCGGCGTGTCATCGCAATGGCTCCAGCTTGGGTGGACGCTTGCCGCGGCGGACCGCGCCAAGCACGGATTGGTACTCGAGCTCTCGACCCTCTCGCACGCAACGCAGCAGCAGTCCTCCGCGGCTCATGTCGCCGCGCCCGACGAACTCCGACGGGAAGAGCAGCCGCTCGCCAAAGATGCGCGTGAGCGTGTCGACGTATTTTCCGCTCGCGATGCTGCCGAGGAGCACGATGTGCGCCCGCGAGGTGAGCTCGGCGTGCAGCCGCTCCGCGGCCGCGTGCAGCGGCGCGATGTAGCGATCGTCGCCCGCGCCGATATCGACGCGTGAGAACGCGAGCAGGTCCTCGCGGCGGACGTGCTCCTGCGGAACCACGAGTCCACGGTCGGTGGTGATCACGTACGACGTGGGCGCCGCGCCACGCCGGCGCCCGAATTCGTGCGCGTAAGCAAGCTTGCCGCGAAAGTACAAGCCGCTCAGGAAGCTGAACACTTCCCCGAGCGGCGCTCCGTGGTCCGTGCGCAGGCGGACGGCGAGGTCGAACCTGGCCTTCGGGTTGAGCAGCATGCGCGCGCGCTCCCCGTCACAGCGGGCCGGAGACAGCAGAAAGACGCGAGTCACCGCCACACGCACGAACCATTCGTCATGGGTCGAGTATAATGAAAATCCTCGAACATTCGCCGATGAGCTCGCATGCTCAGGAGAGTCCAATGCGCCTTCTCTTCGTCGTCGCGACAGTTGCCTGCGTCGGAGCGTGCGCTGGCATCCGTACCGGAAAGGGCGGCACTCCCATCGACCGACAGCTGCCCCCGAGCGACGTGCCTGGCGCGAGGACGCCGGGAGCGCCCAAGGAGCGCGGCATCAGGGAAACGAGCAAGCGAGTGGCGGGAAAGCGGCCGCCGACCACGCTGATCGCCGCGGACTCGTCGCGATGTGAAGTGACCGAGGAGCAGTTCCAGTCCACCCGAGAAGGTGATTCATTTCTCTGTACCTGGGCCCCTGCTCCGGGCAAGTCGGGTACCTGAATCGCATTCGCGTGGCGCTGACCTCGACCGTCTACAACTTCGACATCCAGCTCTCGGACGTGGACCGCGGCGTGTATGAGACGCTCGCGATCCGCGCGGCGTGTCACCCGTCCGAGACGGAGGAGTACCTGGTCACGCGCCTACTCGCCTACTGTCTCGAGTACACGGAAGGCATCGCGTTCAGCAAGGGGCTGTCCGATCCGAACGAGCCGGCGATCCTCGTGCGCGACCTGACGGGAACGATCACCGCCTGGATCGAGATCGGCGCGCCCGACGCGGCGCGGCTGCACAAGGCAAGCAAGGCCTCGCCCCGCGTCGCGGTGTACACGCATCGCGATCCCGCGCAGCTCGTGAAGCAGCTCGCCGGCGAGCGAATCCATCGCGCGGAGTCGATCGAGATCTATCGATTCGATCGCGTCCTCATCGACGGGCTGGTCAGTCGGTTGGACCGCCGGACCGTGCTCGATCTCGCGGTCACGGACCGGCACCTCTGGGTCACGATCGGTGGCGAGACGCTGGACGGCGCCGTGACTCGCCAGCATCTGGAGCCCGCGGCGTGAGCGGCGCCTGTCCGCGGTACGGCTTCGAGGTGTACCTCACGCCCCGCGCCGGCATCGCGCGCGACGCGTTCGCCACGTTGCGCGCGAACCTGCTGGCGGACGTGATCGAGCCGAACGAGCTCACGCACACCGGCGGCGGCGAGCCGGCGGCGCGCTATACCTTGTCTCGCCAGGGGATGCAGGCGACGGAGGCCGATCGCGAGCTCGTGCGGCGCTGGGCCGACGCGCACGCGGCGGAGCTGTCGGTCGAGATCGGCCCGCTGGTCGATCTGGACGCGTAGCGCGCACCCGGGCGAAACCAGCCGAGCCCGCCAGCCGTCATATTAGGCAGCTCACCTTGACCATCCGGTGGAGATGCCGTGCAACTGTCCATTCTCGCCCTGAACCTGCTCTACGCCGCACTCGGCGTGGTGCTGATGTACGTGAGCTACCGGATCATCGACCGGCTCACGCCGGAAGTGGATTTTCCCGCGGAGCTCAAACGCGGCAACATCGCCGTCGCGATCTTCATCGCGGCGCTGTTCCTGTCCATCGCGCTGATCGTGGGGCGCGCGATCGGCTGATTTCGCGCCGACTATGCGGACGCGAACCCTCGTTCTCGCGCTGAGCCTCGCGCCGAGCCTCGCGCTGCCCGGCGCGGTCCGGGCGCAGCAATCGACCCTGAAGCGAATGGGCGATGCGCTGAACGCCGCCGCGGCGGCGCGTCAGGCGAAGAAGATCAGCTCGCGCTACGATGTCACCTTTCGCAAGTACACCAAGCGATACTTCGGCCCGGCGTTCGATTGGAAATACTTCAAGGCGCAGGGCTTCGCCGAGAGCGGGCTCGATCCCAACGCGAAGAGCTGGGTTGGTGCGCGCGGCGTGATGCAGCTCATGCCGTCCACTTACCATGACATCGCATCGCATCGGCGCGACTTCGGCTCGATCGACCAGCCGGAGTGGAACATCGCCGCCGGCATCATGCACGACCGCTACCTGTGGGAGCTCTGGGCCGACAAGATCCCGGACGACGAGCGTCACCAGTTCATGTTCGCGAGCTACAACGCGGGCGAGGGTACGATCACGCGCGCCGCGGCCGTCGCGCGCGCGAAGCTTGGCCAGACCGACTGGCCGAACGTCGAACGCATCGCGCCGTCGGTGCGCCGCTGGCGATATCTCGAGACGCTCGGCTACGTGCACCGCATCGACTCGACGTACGTGCGGTTGAGTGGCGCGCCCTAGTTTCGGCTACGGCCTCGCGCGCCGGGTCGGTTGATACGCGCGAATCGGGTTGGATTGAAATGGGACGCGGACTGGGCGGACTTGGCCGGACGAGGCGCGGGCCGGCTCCGCTTGGAGGAGGCCGCCGCGCTCAACGCGCCCGGACGATTTGCTTGGGAACAGCCGCGGGACGCTTCTCCTGGTATCCCGAGCGGCATTTCCCAAGAAGATCCGGGCTCGTGGAGCGCGGAGCCGTCATTGAGCGCGGGCCCAATTCGCGCCTCGTCCGGCCCAATCCGCGAAGTCCGCGTCCCAAATTCAATCCAACCCGATTCGCGCGCGGCAATCTACCTGGCGCGCGACGCCGTAGCCGAAGCTACGCCACGTGCTCGATCGATTCCGCCTGGCCGGTGAAGAACTTCGGACCGTTCTCCGTGATGTGCAGGCAGTCCTCGAGCCGGATGCCGAACTCACCGTAGATCGCGATCGTCGGCTCGTCGCTGAAGCACATGCCTGGCGCGATCGGTGTCTTGTTTCCGCGCACGAAGTACGTCCACTCGTGTCCGTCGAGACCGATGCCGTGGCCGGTGCGGTGCGGCAGGCCGGGCACCTTGTAGCCGGGACCGAAGCCGGCGTCCGTGATCACTTTCCGCGCGGCAGCGTCCACCGCCTCGCACGGCACGCCGATCTGTGCCGTCTTGAACGCCGCCGCCTGCGCGCGCTTCTCCAGGTCCCACACGTCCCGCTGGCGCTGCGTCGGCTTGCCGAACACTGTCGTCCGCGTGATGTCGGACGTGTACCCATCGACTTTCGAGCCGGCGTCGATCAGC
The DNA here is from genome assembly GCA_035547615.1 of Gemmatimonadaceae bacterium. Classification (GTDB taxonomy): domain Bacteria; phylum Gemmatimonadota; class Gemmatimonadetes; order Gemmatimonadales; family Gemmatimonadaceae; genus JAQBQB01. The sequence continues at coordinate 13,345 of DASZUN010000223.1, forward strand.
ACGACGTCGCCTTCGCGCAGCATCTGCGGCTGGATGCTGCCGTGCGGGAATGCCGTGTACTTGCCGAAGATCACCAGCGCGTCGTCCACGCCATCGGCGCCGAGCTTCTTCGTGGCCGCTGCGACATTGGCCGAGAGCTCGTGCTGGGTCATGCCCTCACGCAGCGTCGTGAGCGACTGCGCGATTGCCTGAATGGTGATGTCGTTCGCGCGCTGCAGCAGCGCGATCTCGGCTGGCGACTTGTAGATGCGGCAACCGGCGGTGATGGGCGTCGCGCTCACGAAAGTCGCGTGTGGCAGTTCGTGGCGCACACCGTCGAAGATGAAGAAGCGCACGCGCTCCTCGAAGCCAATCTTCCCCGTGGCGCCGCCCCGATCGCGAATGATTTGTGCGATCAGCGCATACGGGCTCTCGTCCTCCTGCCAGACGCGCACGTCGTTCCCGAACTTGATCAGCTCGCGCGCGCGCATCTCCTCGAAGCCGGGCGCGATCCACGCGAGCTCGCCCTTCGCGGGGATCACGGCGCCGAACGGACGCTCGCTGTTTCCCCAGTTCACGCCCGTGTAGTAGAACAGGCTCGAACCGCCCTCGAGGAACATCGCCGAGATGCCGTTCTCGGTCATGAGCTTGCGCGCCTTCTCGATGCGCGCGAGGCGCTCGGCCTCGGTGATGCGCGCGATCGGTGCCGCGGCGCTCACGCTCGTCGACAGCGACTCGATCCCGTGCCCATGCCGGGTGAGTGCCGCCGCGCCGACCAGCCCCGCCGATTGCTGCACGAATTGCCGCCTGTCCATTGCTAGTCTCCTCGAAGTGTCAGTCCGAGCGCAGCGAGGAATCTTCGCTCGCCCGTCTCATAATTGGCACGACAGTAGATCCCTCTCCCTCGCTTCGCTCGGGCTCGGGATGACATCATCGGCCGCCGTTCCGCCCCGCCTGCACCACCGTCGCCGCGTTCCGCTCCGGCGGCTCGACGCCGAGCAGGTGATGCACGAAGAAGTCATCGCGCTCGAGGCGTCCGTACGGGCCGCCGTCCGTGTGATCCGCGCCGGGGATCACGAGCAGATCGAACCGCTTGTTCGCCTTGATCAGCGCATTCACCACCTGCATCGTCGACGAGGGGTCGACGTTGGTATCCAGCTCGCCGACGATCAGCATCAAGTCGCCGCGCAAGTTCGCCACGTGCTCGGTGTTCGACGAGGCGGCGTACTGCGGGCCGATCGGCCATCCCATCCACTGCTCGTTCCACCAGATCTTGTCCATGCGGTTGTCGTGGCAGCCCGACGCCGAAACAGCCGCTTTATAGAACTCTGGATGAAACAGCATCGCGCCGAGCGAATTCTGTCCGCCCGCGGATGTGCCGTAGATCCCGACGCGCGAGATGTCGTACCACGGATACTTCGCCGCGACCGCCTTGTGCCAGAGAATGCGATCGGCGAAGCCGGCGTCCGCGAGGTCGTGCCAGGCCACGTCGTGGAACGCCTTTGAGCGATTCGCCGTGCCCATGCCGTCGATCTGCACGACGATGAAGCCGAGCTCCGCGAGGTTGCGCATCGGGCTCAGCACGCTGAATGACTTCGGCACGAACGATCCCTGCGGGCCGGCGTAGATGTTCTCGATCACCGGATACTTCTTCTTCGGATCGAAGTTCGTCGGCTTGACGATCACGCCCCAGATGTCCGTCTTGCCATCGCGACCTTTGGCGACGAACACCTCGGGCGGCTTCCAACCTGCGGCCGCGAGTGCGGAGATGTCGCCGTGCTCGACGTCCATCACGGTGCTCTGATCGCTCGCACGGCGCACAGTGAGCACCGGCGCGAGATCGACGCGCGACCAGGTGTCGAGATAGTAGGTGCTGTCACCGGAGAACGAGATCGCGTGCGTCCCGTTCGCCGTCGTCAGCGGCGTGAGGCCCGTGCCATCGAAGTTGATCCGATAGTATTGCGTGAAATACGGATCCATCTTCGGGTCCATACCGCTCGCCGCGAAGATGATCTGCCGCTTCGCTTCGTCCACGTGCTCCACGGCGCGCACGACCCACGGGCCCTTGGTGATCTGATTCTTCACCTTGCCGGTGGCGCCGTCGTACAGGTAAAGATGGCTCCAGCCGTCGCGCTCGGACATCCAGATGATCTCTTTGCCGTCGGCGAGGTCGTAGCGGAACTGCCGGCCGGAATCGGTGAGACTCCCGTTCGCGCGGCGGTAGTCGATGAACGTCTTCGACTCTTCGTCGATCACGATCCGCGGCGCGGCCGTCGCGGCGTCGACCTCGATCACGCGATATACCTGATGCCCGCGCTGGTTGTACTCGAACGTGAACGCGTGACTGTCCTTGCGCCACACGAATGGCGTGAGCTGATAGGCGTTGGGAAAATCGTGTGCGTCGATGTGCGTCGCGCGCTTCGCGTCCACGTCGACGAGCACGGGCTCGCGCAGATCCAGGACGTCGCCCGGCTTGGGATATACGCGCTCCATGTACTCGGGCTGGAGCTGGTCGGCGGGCGACGAAATCACGTACCGCACGAGTCGCCGGTAGCCCGGCGTGACGCGGTACACGGCGATTTTCTTCGAGTCTGGCGACCAGACGACGGACTGCAGCGTGTACGCCGCGCCCTCGGAGCCGTCGTAGGTCAGCTCGGCGCTGGTCTGCGATCCGGCCGGGCGTACATACAAATTGAAATTTTGTATGTACGCTTCCCTCAGACCGTCAGGGGAGCGGCGAACGTTCTCGGGTACACGCGCCGGCCCACCGCGCTGTTGCTGTGCGGTGCGCTGTGCGAGCACCTCGTCGCCCAGTGCGTCGATATCGTCCCACGGGCCCTCGTAGGGAACCGCGTACTCACTGTCGGGGTCGACGGCCGGGCCGCGGCCTCGCGCGCCGCCGCGGCCGTTGAACACGACGGAATCGAGCTTCGCGCACGTGTAATCCACGATCGAGCAGCGCCAGTTGAACCGGTTCGCCTCGAACCGGATCGATCGCTCGTCATCCACGAACGTGATCTCGGCGAACGGCAGCCGCGTCGCGGTGTAGCTCGAGTCCGTGATCGCGTCGATCGCTTTCGCGAGTCGCTCGTGGTCGAATGCCGGCCGGGTCGCCTTCGTGGCCGCGTCGGCGAGCATGAACTCGTAGCCGCCGCGGACGCTGCGCCGATACCAGAAGCGGCTCGTCTTCCCGATCCACGTCGCATGGTCGGGGACATTCAGCGCGAGCCCCTCGAAGCGCTGGTTCAGTTGCGCCGATCGCGCGTAGTCGGCCGGCGTGCCCTGCGCGAACGCCGACGCGATCGCCGAGAGTCCGAGCCCGATCGCGAGCGAGAACCGCATGTGTCCTTCTCCCGAGTGAAATCCGCTCAATCGACGACGTGCGCGCCGTCGCTGGGAATGACGTGCAGCAGCGTGCCCGGTTTTCCCGATCGCACGCGATACTGATTCTCCACCTCGGGCGCCCACTCCGCTACCCTCGCTGCATCGACGAGCGCGACCGCGCAGCCGCCAAATCCGGCGCCGGTCATTCGCGCGCCGAAGCAGCCCGGCGTGGCGCGTGCGATCTCCGTGATCAGATTCAGCTCCGCGCTCGACACCTGATACAGCTCGCGAAGGCTCGCGTGGGAGGCGTCCATCAGCGCGCCGGCACGATCGAGATTGCCACTGGCGAGTACCTCGGCGAACGCGAGCACGCGCCCGTTTTCCTCGATCACGTGGCTCGCTCGCATGTACGCCTCGACATCCATGCGCCCACGGGCGCCGGCGAGCTGCTCGGGCTGAACGTCGCGCAGCGCAGTCACCGACGGATCACTCTCTCGAATCGCGGCGACCGCGCGCTCGCACGCCGCGCGGCGTTCGTTGTACGCGCTCGACGCGAGCGTTCGGCGTGTCGCGGTGTCCATCACCACGAAGGCGGCTTCGCGCGGAATCGGGACATACCGGGCCTGAAGCGATCGACAGTCGAGCCAGATCGCGCTGCCGGCGCGCGCCGCCGCCGACGCGTACGGATCCATGATCCCGCAGCGCACGCCAGTCGCCTCGAACTCCGCGCTCTGCACGAGCATCGCCGCTTCCACCGGGTCCCACGCCCGCTCGGCGAGTTCGGTGAACGCACGCGCCAGCGCCACGCCGAGCGCCGCCGACGACGAAAGTCCCGCGCCGACGGGCACGTTGCCCGCGATGACCAGATTGGCCCCGCCCAACGGCGCCCGCTCGCGAACGGCGCGCGCGACCGCTGCGACATACCGCATCCAGTGCGGGTACGCGTTCAGGTCGGGATCGCCGGTCAGGATCGTCAGCTCGAGATCGAAGTCGGTTGCGTGCGCGACGATCTGCCCGTCCGACCGCTCACCGAACGCGACGACAATCTCGCGGTCGATCGCCATCGGCATCACGAACCCGTCGTTGTAGTCGGTGTGCTCTCCGATCAGATTGACGCGGCCGGGTGCAAGCGCCAGCCGCGGCGCGGCGCCAAATCGATCCTGAAAGCGCCGGCGCAGAACATCCTGCAGCTCGTCACGCGAAAGCGTGCTCATTCTGGCGTTGCCGCCGTCGCACCGAGCCGCGCCGCCGCGTCCTCCGCCGTCAGGTCGCGCTGGTGCTCGGCCATCAGCTCGTATCCAACGACGAACTTGCGCACCGTCGCCGAGCGAAGCAGCGGCGGGAGGAACTCCGCGTGCAGTCGCCACGACGGATCTGCCTCGTGGCCCACGAGCGCCGACGCCCAACCCATCGAGTACGGAAACTCGCAGGCGAACAGGTTGTCGTACCGCGACGTGAGGTCGCGCAGCACTGCGGCGAGCGACGCGCGCTCCTCGGGCGAAAGCTGCGAGAGCACGCCGACGCGTCTCCGCGGAATCACCATCGTCTGGAACGGCCACACCGCCCAGAACGGGACGATCACCGCCCAATGCTCGTTCTCGACGACGATGCGCGACCGCTCCGCCAACTCGCGCTCGAGATAGTCGCCGAGCAGATCGGAGCCGTGCGCGGCGAAGTAGCGCGACTGCGACTCGGCTTTTCGTGCCGGAATCGTGGGCACGTGCGCCGTCGCCCAGATCTGCGCGTGCGGATGCGGGTTGCTGCATCCCATCAACTCGCCGCGATTCTCGAAGAGCTGCACGTATCCGATGTCTGGCGATGAGGCGAGCGCGTCGCATTCCGCCCCCCAGGCGTCGACGACGAGCGTGATGTCGCGCACCGGCATCCGCGAAAGCGAGAGATCATGACGGGGCGTGAAGCAGAGCACGCGGCATCGCCCGGTTTCGGGCTCGCTTCGGAGCAGCTCGCCGGGGCGCGGCTCGCCGCGGGCCGCGACATCGAGGGCGGGGAAGTCGTTGTCGAACGCGAATGTGTGCTCGTACGGCGGATTGCGCTCGCCGCGGGCGCGCACGTTTCCGGGACAGAGATAGCAGTCCGGCTCGTAAGGCGCTCTGGATGCGATCGACGATGCCTCGACTCGGCCCTGCCACGGTCGTTCGAGCCGTTGCGGCGAGCAGAGCACCCATTCGTCGAGCAGCGGATTGTAGCGGCGGTGCGAGCCCGCGCGGTCGGCCATGCGTCCTCTTCCCATTTCGGCGAGTCTGCGGTATACGCTATTCGCGCCCGGAGCGCACCGCTACCGCTCGTTTCGGAGGAATCATGCGCATTAATGCGTTTGCCGTCGGTATGATCGCCGCTCTCGTCGCCGTCGCTGGCTGCCACGCCGCCGTGCACGTCGGCTCGCCTTCGAATGCCGTCGCGCAGACCGGTCTCGCGCCCACCCCGCCGATGGGTTGGAACAGCTGGAACAAGTTCGGCTGCCGCATTGACGAGAACCTGATCAAGGAAACGGCCGACGCGATCGTTTCCAGCGGGATGAAGGACGCCGGCTACCACTACGTGAACATCGACGACTGCTGGGAGGCGCCGCAGCGCGACGCGAACGGGAATCTCACCACCGACCCGCAGCGGTTTCCGCACGGTATGAAGTGGCTCGCGGACTACGTGCACTCCAAGGGCCTCAAGATCGGCATCTACTCGTCCGCGGGCACCGGCACCTGCCAGAACCGCCCGGCGAGTCTCGACCACGAGGTTGCCGACGCGAACACGTTCGCCTCGTGGGGCATCGACTACCTCAAGTACGACAACTGCAACAACCAGCATCGGCCGGCCATCGAGCGCTACAAGGCGATGGGCGATGCGCTCAGAGCCACGGGTCGGCCGATCGTGTTCAGTCTCTGCGAGTGGGGCAGCAACAAGCCGTGGGAGTGGGGTCGCACTGTCGGCGGCAACCTGTGGCGCACTACGGGCGACATCAGCGACCACTGGAAGTCGATGGTCAGCATCCTCGACAAGCAGGTGGGGCTCGAGAAGTACTCGGGGCCGAACGGCTGGAACGACCCCGACATGCTCGAGGTGGGCAACGGCCACATGACCAACACCGAGTACGTCGCGCACTTCAGCTTATGGTCGCTGCTGAACGCACCGCTGATCGCGGGCAACGACATCCGGATGATGAACGACTCGACGCGCGCGATCCTCACCAACCGCGACGTGATCGCCGTCGATCAGGACTGGGGCGGCGTGCAGGGTCACAAGATCCGCGACGACGGCGAGCAGGAGGTGTGGATGAAACCGATGTCGAACGGCGACGCGGCGGTGGTGCTGCTCAACCGCGATTCATCAGCGACGGCGGCGATCGCCGTAACGCCGCAGGAGCTTGGCCTGGCCGCGGGGCGTCACTCGGCGCGGAATCTATGGACGCACGAGGATACGACGTTCGACGGCGCGATCTCGGCGTCCGTGGCGCCGCATTCCGTGGCGATGTACATCGTACGGAAATAGGGGGCTGCGGGCTACGACGACTCACTTCATCGCCACGTACCTCGGATCCACATCCGTAAATCCCCACGCCTGCAACTGCCTCGCCCAGTCGCCGAGGTTCTCCTTCGACACCCGCACGAGATCCATCTGCACGTGCGCCGGCACGTCCTTGTGCCGATACACGTGATCGAAGATCGTCTTCACTGAGACGTAGCCCCAGTCGTACGTCGGCTGCGCGAGCAGCACCGGCGCGATGCCCTTCTCGACGTACACCAGCTCCGACGGGATCGCGTCGACCGAGACGATCTTCACCTTGTTCGGGTCGATCGTGCCGACGAGCGCCGGCGTGAACAGCGCCCATCCGCCGATCATCGCCCAGCCCTGGATCTCCGGATACGCGTTCTGCGCGCGGATCACTTCCGCCGCCGCGTCCTGCGGCGTCTCGGCGTGGTAGAACGTGCTCACGATGCTGATGCCCGGATACTGCTTCGCTTCGTCCTTCACCCCTTGCACGCGCTTCTGCAGGTTCGGCGCGTTCTGGTTGCCGGCGAGGATCGCGATCTTGCCCTTGCCGCCCATCTGCTTCGCGAGCTCGTCCATCACCTGCTTGCCCATCAGCTCGTCGTCGCCGCCGTAGAACGAGAAGCGCTTCGAGCCCGCGACGTCGCTGTCGAACGTCATCACGGGCACGCCGCGCGCGACGGCGTCGTTCACCGCGCCGAGGAGCTTG
>DASZUN010000224.1:0-16072 GCA_035547615.1 Gemmatimonadaceae bacterium
GCAGGATGCTCGCGCTCCCCCACGGCGCCGCCGAGACGGCGACGCTCGATTTCGCGCCGCCCACGTGCACGATCGGGTTCCCCGGGAGGAAATCGACGAGGTGCTTCGCCACGCCGATCGGGCCTTCGCCCGGGCCGCCGCCGCCGTGCGGGATGCAGAACGTCTTGTGCAGGTTGAGATGGCACACGTCGGCCCCGATGTCGCCCGGCCGCGCCAGCCCGACCATCGCATTCATGTTCGCGCCGTCGAGGTACACCTGGCCGCCGTGCTCGTGCACGATCCGGCAGATGTCGGTGATCGCCTCCTCGAACACGCCGTGGGTCGAGGGATAGGTGACCATCAGCGCGGCAAGCGTCGACGCGTTCGCCTTGGCCTTCGCCTCGAGGTCCGCCACGTCGATGTTGCCGCCTTCGTCCGTTTTCACCACCACGACCTTCATGCCGGCCATCACCGCGCTCGCCGGGTTCGTTCCGTGCGCCGACTGCGGAATCAGGCACACGTTGCGGTGCGCGTCGCCGCGCGACGCGTGGTACTGGCGGATGACGAGCAGCCCCGCGTACTCGCCCTGCGAGCCGGCGTTCGGCTGCAGCGACACCGCCGCGAATCCGGTGATCTCCGCCAGCGCGCCCTCGAGGCGCTTGAACAGCTCGTGATAGCCCTTCGCCTGCTCGACCGGCGCGAACGGATGGATCTTCCCGAACTCCGGCCAGGTGATCGGATACATCTCCGCCGTCGCGTTCAACTTCATCGTGCACGAGCCGAGTGGGATCATCGACGTGGTGAGCGAGAGATCCCGGTTCTCGAGACGCTTGAGATACCGCAGCATCTCCGTCTCGGAGTGGTACGTGTTGAAGACCGGATGCGTGAGGAACGGCGTCGTGCGCGCGAACCGCTCGTCGTACCGCGCGTCCACGGTCGTCGCGAGCGTCGCCGCCTTGGGCGCGTCGCCGTGCCCCGCCGCGAAGATCTCGAGCAGATCGTCCACGTCGCGGTCCGTCACCGTTTCGTCGAGCGCCACGATCACGCGCGAGTCGCCCGACGCACGCAGATTGATCCCCCGCGCGCGCGCCGCGCCCACCACGTCCGTCGCCGGCCGGTCGCCCAGCTCGACGCTGATCGTGTCGAAGTAGTCGTCGCTCGTCAGCGTGTAGCCCAGCTGCTCCACGCCCGCGGCGAGCGTCGCCGCGCGCGTGTGGATCTGGCGCGCGATCGCCGTGAGGCGCTCGGGGCCGTGCCACACCGCGTACATGCCCGCGATCACCGCGAGCAGCACCTGCGCCGTGCACACGTTGCTCGTCGCCTTCTCGCGCCGGATGTGCTGCTCGCGCGTCTGCAGCGCCATGCGCAGCGCGGGCTGGCCGTCCGCGTCGCGCGACACGCCGATGATGCGCCCGGGCATGGAGCGCTTGTATTCGTCTTTGGTTGCAAAGAACGCCGCGTGCGGGCCGCCGTATCCCAGCGGCACGCCGAAGCGCTGCGAATTGCCGACGACGATGTCCGCGCCCCACTCGCCCGGCGGCGTGAGCAGCGTCAGCGCCATCAGGTCCGTCGCGACGACCACGACCGCGCTCACGGCGTGCGCGCGCTCGACGAACTGCCGGTAGTCGTACACCCCGCCGTCCGTCGCCGGATACTGCAGCAACGCGCCGAACACGTCGTCGCCGAGCGACGCGGAGCGCCAGTTCCCGACGACGACCGTGATGCCGCGGGCCGCCGCGCGCGTCTGCACGACGGCGATCGTCTGCGGGTAGCACTCGTCGGACACGAAGAACGTTTCCTTCCCCGGCTTGCCGTGCACCGCGTACGACATCGTCATCGCTTCGGCGGCCGCGGTCGCCTCGTCGAGCAGCGACGCATTCGCGATCTCCAGGCCGGTCAGGTCCATCACCATCGTCTGGAAATTGAGCAGCGCCTCGAGGCGCCCCTGCGCGATCTCGGCCTGGTACGGCGTGTACGCGGTGTACCAGCCCGGATTCTCCAGCACGTTGCGCTGGATCACCGGGGGCGTGTTGCAGTCGTAGTAGCCGAGTCCGAGATACGACCGGCAGATCTGATTGCGCTGCGCGATCGCGCGCATGTGCGCGAGCGCTTCGTGCTCGGTCATCGGCGCGTGAATCGCGAGCGGCTGCTTCATGCGAATGCGCGCCGGCACGGTCGCGTCGATCAATGCGTCGAGCGAGTCGTAGCCGAGCAGCTCGAGCATGGCGGCCTGCTCGGCCGGGGTGGGACCAATGTGCCGCGGAATGAAGCTCGCCGGATTGTCGGCGGACGTCGCGTGGCTCGTCGAGGTCATGGAGTCCTCTGCAGGGCTGTGACGGCCCAGGATCTTCTGGCTGGAATGGCCTGTCCTTCGGCCAGCGCCCACGGTGCAGCGACGGGGCGCGTTCGTGGTGCCTTGAATTTATGTTAGGGTCAACCCGTACGCCTCTCTCCCTCCAGACCGCCCGCGATGGACCGCCCGCATTGGCGCCTGATCGTCACGCCCCCGGCGACCGGCGCCGAAAACATGGCCGTCGACGAAGCGCTCATGGAGCACACGCGGGCGACCGACGAGTGGGTCCTTCGCGTGTACTCGTGGTCGGTGCCCACGGTGTCCTTCGGCCGCAACCAGACCGCGGCCGGCCGGTACGACCTGCGGGAGATTCGCACCCGCGGGTACGGAGTCGTGCGCCGGCCCACCGGCGGCCGCGCCATCCTGCACGACCGCGAGATCACCTACTGCATCACGGCCCCAGTCGCCGCGGCCGGCGATCTCCGGCAATCGTACGACCGGATCAACCACGTCGTGCTCGACGGCCTGCGGCGCCTCGGCGTCGGCGCCGTGATCGCCCGGCCGACCGCACGATCGGCCAGCCCCGGCATCGCGCCGTGCTTCCACGAGCCCTCGGCGGGCGAATTGACGCTCGACGGCCGGAAGCTCGCCGGCAGCGCGCAGTGGCGCTCGGAGGGCGTGCTCCTCCAACACGGCTCGATTCTCGTCGTCGACGACCAGTCGGTGCTGGCCGAGCTGACCATTCCGCGCCAGAACGCGATTCCGGCACCCGCCACCCTGCGCGAGGCGCTCGGCCATGCGCCCTCGGTGGAGGAGGTCGCCGCGGCGCTCGCCGAATCCGTCCGTGCGCTCGAGCTGACGGCACCAGTCCCCCTCGCGGCGGATGACCAGCTCCGTGCCCGAGCGGATGCCCTCGTCGTCCGATACTTGGATGATGCATGGACGTGGTGGCGGTGACCCGTGCCGGCGCGCGATGATTGAGCCGGTGCGACCGCGCCAACGCAGAATCTCTCTCTTCCTTCCCCGCTCCGCTCCAACATCGCGCATGCGCACCTTCATCCGCCCCTTCTCACTGCTGGCGATCGCGGCCGGCACGCTCGTCTCGGCGTGCAGCTCCAAGGAGGCGCCCGTGAGCGCGGGCGCCACCGGCGGCACCGTCGTGATCAACGCGCCCACCGATCCGACCACGCTCTTCCCGCCGCTGGTGTCGGAAGAAGTGGGGCGCTGGATCGAGGACCTCGTGTTCGACCGTCTGGCGCAGATCGGCCCCGACATGTCGACCGTGGGCGACAAGGGATTCACCCCGGAGCTGGCGAAGTCGTGGACGTGGGCGCCGGACTCGCTCTCCATCGCGTTCTCGATCGATCCGCGCGCGCGCTGGCACGACGGCCAGCCGGTGACCGCGCGCGACGTGCAATACAGCTTCCAGCTCTTCACGGATCCCAAGGTCGGCTCGAGCACCGCGTCGACGCTCAGCAACGTCGACTCGGTCTCGGTGCGCGACTCGCTCACCGCGGTGTTCTGGTTCAAGAAGCGCACGCCGGAGCAGTTCTACGACGCGGTGTACCAGGTCCTCGTCATGCCCGAGCACGTGTACGGCAAGGTGCCCATGGACCAGCTCCGGACGTCCGAGGTGACGCGCACGCCCGTCGGCAGCGGCCGGTTCCGATTCTCAAAATGGGACGTCGGCCAGCGCATCGAGCTGCTCGCCGACACGGCCAACTACCGCGGCCGCGCGAAGCTCGACCGCGTGCTCATCGTTCCCGCCGATCCGCCGACGCAGGTCACGCGCGTGCTCACCGGCCAGGCGGACGTGATGGAAGCGTTTCCCAGCGATCAGAACGCGACACTCGACAGCAGCAAGGTCGCCGGCCCGGTCCTCTGGCCCACGCTCGGCTACGCGTTCATGGGGATGAACCTCCACGCGGGCAAGACGAGCGCCCCGCATCCGATCTTCGGCGACGTGCGCGTCCGCCGCGCGTTCTCGATGGCCGTCGATCGCGGCGCGATGCTCCAGAACATCTTCGGCAAGCTCGGGTTGCTCGGCCACGGGCCGTTCGCCGCCGCGTTCGCGCTCGCCGACACGACCATCCCGGTGCCCCCGTTCGACACGGTCGCCGCCAAGGCGCTGCTCGATTCCGCCGGCTGGCGCGAGCCGTCGCCCGGTGCGATCCGCGTCAAGAACGGCAAGCCGCTCCGCTTCACCCTGATGACGCCGAGCAGCAGCGTGCCGCGCCGGCAGTACGCCGTGTTGATCCAGGCCGCGCTGCGCCGCATCGGGGCACAGGCGGACATTCAGATCGCCGATCCCCGCTCCGTGATGTACCCGAAGATGGACGCCGGCGATTTCGACGCCGTCATCAACGCGCTCAATCCGGACCCGAGCATCACCGGCACCGTGCAGAGCTGGGGGACGTCCGGCGCGCCGCCGAACGGCCAGAACTACATGCGCTACTCGAACCCTGGCGTCGATGCCCTGCTCGACAGCGCCGCGCAGACGTTCGACGCCGCGAAGGCGAAGCAGTACGCATCCCGCGCGTACCGGGACATCGTCGCCGACGCGCCGGCGATCTGGCTGTACGACTACGTCCTGGTGAACGCGGTCAATCGCCGCATCAACGTCGCGCCGTTCCGCCCCGACGGCTGGTGGGTGAATCTCCCCGACTGGACCATTCCGCAGGACAAGCGCATCGAGCGCGACCGCATCGGTCTCGCGCCCGCGAAGCCCTGAGCCGTGCGGCGACTCGCCGCCCGCGCGCTGCAATCGCTGATCGTCGTCGTCATCGTGACGACGATCAGCTTCTTCGTCATTCGCGCCGCGCCCGGCGACCCGTTCGCGTACGACGGCCCGAACATCACCCAGGCGGTGCGCGAGCACTGGCGTCACCAGTTCGGCTACGACCGTCCGCTCGCCGTGCAGTACGGGCGCTATGTCTCCAGCGTCCTCCACGGACAGCTCGGCTACTCGCTCCAGTACGGCGAGCCGGTGACCGCGGCGATCCGGCAAGCCGTTCCAAGAACGCTCCTCCTCGCCGGACTCTCGCTCGCGCTCAGCTTCGCGATCGGCATCGTCATGGGCGTGCTCCAGGCCGTGCACCGCGACGGCTGGTTCGACCGCGTGAGCTCGGGCGTGCTGCTCGTGTTCTACTCGCTGCCCGACTTCTGGCTCGCGCTCGCCGCGCTCATGTTGTTCGCGTACGTGTGGCGCGTGCTGCCGCCCGGCAACATCGTGGACCCGGTGCTGCACGATTACATGACCGGCTGGGCGGCCTTCGCCGACCGGCTGCGGCACATGGTGCTCCCCGTCGGCTCGCTCACACTTCTCACCACGGCGGCGATCGCGCGCTATCAACGCGCCGCGATGCTCGACGTGCTCCCGGCGGACTACGTGCGCACCGCCCGCGCCAAGGGCCTGCCGGAGCGCCAGGTGATCTGGCGTCACGCGCTCCGCACCGCGCTCACGCCGCTCGTGACCATGCTCGGCCTGCTCTTCCCGGCCATCCTGGGCGGCGCGCTGTTCGTGGAGCGCGTCTTCGCCTGGCCCGGAATGGGATCGCTCGCCGCCAACGCGATCGGCGCCCGCGACTACGACCTCGTCACCGCGACGGTGGTCGTCGGATCGATCATGGTGGTGGCCGGCAACTTTCTCGCCGACGTCCTGCAGATGCTCCTCGACCCGCGCGTCCGTGAGTAGCGCGAGCCGATCCGCCGCCGGCCGCCTGCTCCGTCATCCCGCGGGACGATGGGCCATCGGCGCGATCGTCCTCATGATCCTCGCCGCGATCGTCGGCCCGTACCTGGTCCGCTACACCGGCACCGAGCAGCTCGACATCGTGCGGCTCAAGAATGCGCCCCCGTCGTGGGCGCATCCGTTCGGCACCGACCAGTACAGCCGCGACGTGCTCGCCCGCGTGCTCCGGGGCGCGCGCATCTCGCTCGCCATCGCCACGCTCTCGGTGCTGATCTCGATCACCATCGGCACCGCGTACGGGCTCGTCGCCGGCTACGCCGGCGGCGTCGTCGACACGGCGCTCATGCGCCTGCTCGACGGATTTATATCCATTCCGCGAATATTTCTCCTCATCGCGGTGCTCACGCTCTGGAATCCGGTGCCGCTCGCCGCGCTCATCGTCCTGCTCGGCGCGACCGGCTGGTTCACCGTATCGCGCCTCGTGCGCGCCGAGACGCTCGCCGCGCGCACGCAGGACTACGTGCAGGCCGCGCGCGCGCTCGGCGCCAGCCACGCGCGCATCCTCTGGCGCCACCTGCTGCCCAACGTCGCCACGCCCGTGCTCGTCGCTGCCACGCTCGGCGTCGGCAACGTGATCGCGCTCGAGGCCGGGCTGTCGTACCTCGGCCTGGGCGCGCGCGAGCCCACGCCGAGCTGGGGCTCTATCTTCCTCGACGGGGTCGACTTCTTCGCCGGGAACTGGGGGGTGGTGCTCTTCCCCGGCCTCGCGATCATCGTCACGGTGCTGGCCTTCAACGTGCTTGGAGATGCCTTGCGCGACGTCCTCGATCCTCGGCAGCTTCACGGGATTCGAGCGCCCGCGCGCCCATCGTCACCAAACGAACCCGCATCGCATGGCTGATCCGCTGCTCCAGGTGCACGATCTCCGAACGTTCTTCTACACCGAGAACGGCGTTGCGCGCTCGGTGGACGGCGTGAGCTTCGAGATCGGCGCGGGTGAAACGGTCGGGCTCGTCGGCGAATCGGGCTGCGGCAAGTCCGTGACCGCGCTCTCGCTGATGCGGCTCATTCGCTCGCCGGGCCGCATCGAGCCGGGAAGCGAGATTCGCTTCGACGGCAAGGACCTCGTCACGCTCGACGAGAAGGCGATGCGCGCCGTGCGTGGCGCGCGGATCGCGATGGTGTTCCAGGAGCCCATGACCGCGCTCAACCCCGTCTTCACCGTGGGCGACCAGATCGCCGAGGTCGTCCGCGTGCACCACGGCGGCTCCAAGCAGGACGCCTGGCGGCGCGCGGTCGAGATGCTGGAGACGGTCGGCATCCCGTCGCCCGAGCAGCGGGCGCACGAGTACCCGCACCAGCTCTCCGGCGGCATGCGCCAGCGCGTCGTGATCGCCATGGCGCTGGTGATGAACCCGGCGCTCGTCATCGCCGACGAGCCGACGACGGCGCTCGACGTCACGATCCAGGCGCAGATCCTCGAGCTGCTCCGCGACCTGCAACGGAAGTTCGGCACGTCGATCCTGCTCATCACGCACGACCTCGGCGTCGTCGCCGAGACCGTGTCGCGCGTGATCGTGATGTACGGCGGCGAGATCGTGGAGGAAGCGCCGGTCCGCGAGCTGTTCGCACGCTCGCACCACCCGTACACGGAAGGCCTGCTCGCCGCGATGCCGCAGGTGGGGCAGAACCGCGAGCGGCTGGCAACGATTCCGGGCTCCGTGCCGCCGCCCACCGCGTGGCCCAGGGGCTGCCGCTTTCACGACCGTTGTCCGTACGCGTGGGATCGCTGCGTCGCCGAGCATCCGCCGCTCTACTCGATCGGCGAGCGTCACGTGTCGCGCTGCCACCTGGCCGAGGAGCCGGAACGCCGCGCGCACCCGCACGAGCCGGCCGCGGCCAAGGCGGGCGCATGACCCAGCCGCTGCTCTCCGTCCGCGGACTCGTGAAGCATTTTCCAATTAAGAAAGGCGTATTCGGCAAGTCGGCCGGCGCCGTCCGCGCCGTGGATGGCGTGTCGTTCGACGTCTCCCCGGGCGAGACGCTGGGCCTCGTCGGCGAGTCGGGCTGCGGCAAGTCGACCACGGGGCGCATGATCCTGCGGCTGATCGAGCCGACCGCGGGCGCGATCGAGTTCGACGGCGTCAATCTCGTCACGCTCGACGGCAAGTCGCTGCGCAAGCTGCGGCGGCGCATGCAGGTGATCTTCCAGGATCCCTTCTCCTCGCTCAACCCGCGCATGACGGTGGGCGCGATCGTCCGCGAGGGCCTCACGATCCACAAGATCGCCGAGGGCGCCGACGCCGACGCACGCGTGCGCCAGCTGCTCGACGAGGTCGGACTCCGCCCCGAGTACATGACCCGCTACCCGCACGAATTTTCCGGGGGCCAGCGGCAGCGCATCGGCATCGCGCGTGCGCTCGCGGTGGAACCGAGCTTCATCGTGTGCGACGAGCCCGTGTCCGCGCTCGACGTGTCAGTGCAGGCGCAGGTGATCAACCTGATGCAGGACCTGCAGCGCGACCGCGGGCTCGCGTACCTCTTCATCGCGCACGATCTCTCCGTCGTCGAGCACATCGCCGATCGCGTGGCGGTGATGTACCTCGGCAAGATCGTGGAGCTCGCGGCGGCGGCGGACCTCTATCGCGAGCCGCTCATGCCGTACACGCAGGCGCTGCTCTCGGCCGTGCCGGTCGCGGATCCCACGGTCGAGAAGTCGCGCGTCGTGCTGAGCGGCGACGTGCCATCCCCGGCGAACCCGCCGTCGGGATGCGTGTTCCATCCGCGGTGCCAGCATCCTGCCAAGGACGCCGCCTGCGCCGCGATCGTACCGCCGCTCGAGGAGAAGGCGCCGGGCCACTGGGTGGCGTGCATCAAGCAGCCGCCCACCGGCGTGGACTGGGGCGTCCAGCAGGCCGCCGGCGGCACGAACCGTCCCGAGCGGTATCTGCCCGTCATCGACTGACGCATCGTATCGCCGAATCGGGTTGGATCGGCGATGGGACACAGCCGCTAGCTATTGCCGAATCGGGCTGGATTGAATTGGGGACGCGGACTGGGCGGACGCCGCGAACGAGGCGCGGAATGGCTCCGTCACCCCGAAGCCGCATCTCAGAACAGGACCCGACGATGCGCTTGGGAACGGCCTCGCGACGTCTCTTTTGGCGTCCCGAGCGGCAGTGCCCAACAACGATCCCGGCTCGTTGCGTCAGGACGCACGATTGCAGAGCGGTCGTCAGCGCCTCGTTCGCCCAGTCCGCCCAGTCCGCGTCGCCATTTCAATCCAGGCGTATTCGCAACACCGGACCTACTGCGGCCACCGGAAGATGCTCGACGGCACGGTGCGCTCGCGCGCCGCGCGCACGTCGCCGGGATCGGGAAGAAAGAACGTCGTCTTGTCCACGCCGGTGAAGCGGATCTCGAGTCGCGAGCCGCCGGGTCCCGGACTCTGGGCGAACGCGAAGTCCACGCGCCACAGCCGACCGGAGGCTGGCGGTACCGTCGCGAGGAAACTGAGCCCGACCGAGGTGCGGATCGGCGTGGTCACGCCGAAGGGCGCATCCCCCGCCCACAGTTTGCCGGCGTCGGCGAACGCCGCCATCCCGAAATCGCCCAGCTTGAACGGCCTGCCCAGGAAGACGCGATGCTCGAGCCGGGCCACGAGCCGGCGCGCGCCCGGCTCCTTGTCCGCGATGTAGCCGCGCACGCCGCCTTCGGGATCGCCGAGCGACAGCGCGACCGGCATGCGCGGCCGCCACTCGCCGCTGAACTCGAGCGACGCGAGGCTCGTGTTGATGCGATCGGCCTTGAAGTACTCGACCGCGCGTCCCGTGGCGAGGATCCCGTCCCACACGCCGATGTCGTTGTTGCGCCGCCCCTCGCCCTCGAGCTGCAGGCGGAGCGCGTTGTTCCGGCCCGCGGCGCCCACGTACATGTCGCCGGCCATGAAAATGTCGTCGTCGCGCGAGCCGAGCACCGACAGGCTGCGCCCGAACAGCGTCCCGAGCTGGAAGCCGATCGGCATGTCCTGCACGGCGGTCAGCGCGTCGAAGCCGCGCACGCGCACGAAGCCGATGTCGCGGATGCCCCAGAGCGCGTTCGCCCGGGCGATGCGGTGATTGACGAATCGATTGAGTAAAGTGGTATTAGAATCCTGCGCAAACCCCGACGGCGTGACGAGCACCTGCTCGGTGCCGGTCCGCTCGTCGGTCCCCGAGATCGACGCGCCGAACAGGCTGAGCCGCCCCGGTGGTCCGAGCCGCACGATGCCGCCGACGTCGAAGTAGTTCTGTCGCACGCGGATCGCATGGCGCGTCTCGCGGTCGCGCCAGAACTGGGCGTAGTCGTCGCTCGCGCCAGACCGCGCGCGCCACGCGATGCGCTGGATGTCGGTGTAGAACGGGTGCGTCGCGTCGAACAGCCAGTCCCCGCCGAGCGGGGTCTGGTGGCCCGAGGCCGTGAACGTGTACGGCCGCCCGAACAACTGGTTGTCCACGAACTCGCCGCCGTAGCCGTCCCGGAACGGACCGCCGCTGCGCCAATCGCCGGCGATGTAGATCCCCGCGCCGCTGAAGTTCTCGTCGCCCACGCGCAGGAAGCGCAGCGGCGGCACGCCCGGGCCGACCGCGACGTCCATGACGAGCGCGATTTCGTCCGTCTCCTGCACGTCGAGGATCACGCCGCCCAGCGTGTCGGGGAGCACGGTGATCGACGCGTCCGCCACGAACGGCTGCGCGCGGATGATGCGCTCCGATTCCGTGCGCCGCAGCTCGTCGCACGCGTCGCCCGCCTGCAGCAGCAGGAACCGGCGGATGAGCTGCGCGTGCGTCGTCGTGTGCACGGCGCGCACGAGGTGCGCGACCACGGGGACGCGCCGCAGCTGCGCCGCGGTGGGCGCGGCGGTGTGCACGCGCACGCTGTCGATGCGCTGACCGGCGCACGCGGGCGCACCCGTGCCCTGCGCCTGCATCACGTGCGTCGCCAGCGGCAGCGCGAGGCCGGCGATCCAGCGGAGCGGCTTGATGACTACTTCCCCATGCGGCGTTTCAGCTCGTCGAGCCGGCGTGCGGCGTCCGCCTCCCGCTCCGCGCGCGCGCGCTCCCGACCGAGTGAATCGATCTCGTCCGCGACGGCGCCCGCTCCGTCGACGTCCGCCTCCGCGCGCGCGTCGATCGCCCCGGCGTGCGAGCGCACGTCCGCGCCCGACAGCACCGCCTTCAGCTCGGCCGACATCTCCTGCACGTCGCGCTCGGCGAGCACCAACTCCGCCTCTTGCGCCGTCACCTTGCCCTTCAGCACGTCAACGCGCTCGGCGTGCATCTGCTCGTATTTGACCGCGATCGACACGGTCTCCGCGTCGTTGATTCCCTCCGCGAGATGCTTGCGGCGGCGCACCGTTTCCAGCTCGCGCTCCTCCGCCGCGAGCCGCTGGCGCGCCTTGGCGAGGCCGTCGCGGAGATCCTCGAGCCCCACCCTGGCCTGCACGAGCGTGTCTTTCATTCGCGACGCGACCGCGCGCCGGTCTTCCGGCCGCGTGGCGCGGGTCAGCAGCTCATCGAATGATCGGCGAAATCCGTCGAACACCATCGTCGGGTTCCTTGGTCGGGCGTGGTCGTGTACGATACAGATCGCGTCAGCACGCACGCAACAATCGGCATCCGCCAGCCAGATGGAAATCACGGGCACCGCACCCACACGAGCCGCGCCACTGGTCGCCGTGACCGCGACCACCGAGATCATCCGCGGCTTGCCCCGCGTGCGCCTGAACGAGGCGTACACGAACGCCCTCGCGGCCGCCGGCCTCATCCCGCTCGTCCTGCCGCCCATGGCTCGACCGGATTTTCTGCTGCCGGTCCTGGAGCGCGTGCAGGGTCTGGTGCTCACGGGCGGCGAGGACCTCGACCCCGCGACGTTCGGCCAGGCGCCGCATCCCGCGACCGGCGCTCCGCACGCGGCGCGCGACGCGACCGAGATCGCCCTGGCGCGTGAGGCGCGAACGCGCCGGATCCCGACGCTCGCGATCTGCCGCGGCGCGCAGGTGATGAACGTCGCGCTCGGCGGCACGCTCGTTCAGGACATCCCGTCGCAGCATCCGAGCGACGTGAGCCACGACCAGTCCGAGCGCCGCACCGAGCGCGTACACCGGACGGACGTCGCGCACGACTCGCTGCTCGCGCGCACCGTGGGCGCCACACGCCTGTCGACCAACTCGTCGCATCACCAGTCGGTGGACCGCGTGGCCGAAGGGCTTCGCGTCGTCGCCCGCGCCGAGGACGGGATCATCGAGGCCATCGAGCCGGCCGACGCGAGCTGGTGGATGCTCGCCGTGCAGTGGCACCCGGAAGAGCTCACCGCGACGGCCGAGGACTGGGACCGGCGATTGTTCGCCGAATTCGCACGAGTCGTGGCGGCACAGGAAAACAACTAACCACAGAGGTCGCGGAGGACGCAGAGAAAAAAACTGCTCTTCGGTTTTTTTCTCGGGGTTCCTCTGCGCCCGCTGCGTTCTCGGCGGTTGAAAGTTTTTTCTCGGGCCCTACCCGATCTCCCACCGCCCCTCATCGCGCACCTGCCGCATCAGCCGCTCGGGCGTTTGCACCGCCGGGAAGAAGATCGTGTCGCTGAGATTGTTCAGCGCCACGCGCAGCGTGCCGAATCGCTCGGCCGCGGTGGCGTAGAGGGTCGCGAGCCCGTGCTCTTCGGCGATGCGGTGGTCGGCCGCGAGCTGGAATCCGCGGCGCCCCATCTCCTCGTAGTACTCCAGGTCGGGGCCGCCGCGGCGCCAGCGGCGCTGCTCGATGTAGTCGGGGAATAGCCCGCTGATCCACAACGCGTAGTTGCCGAGGTGCGTCTGAACCAGAAACCGCCGGCGCGCGTCCGGATCGTCGAGATCCTCGCAGAGGTCGATGAGCGCCTGATAGATCTCGTCGTCGCTGGACGCGATCCGATGCGCCCGATCGCGGATCCCGAAGTGCACGACGATCGCGCTCACGTAGTCCGCGAGCGCGCGGTCCTGCTCGCCCGCGCGCAGCAGCGCGTGGCGAATCATCACGTACGCGAAGAGCCGGAACGACGCGTGCGCCGCGCGCGGATGTCGCACCAAGGCCTTGGGCAGGCGGGGATCGTCGAGCACGGCGTCGATCCCCTCGTCGGCGAGGCGCGCCTCGAGCGCCCCGAGCTCGTCTCCCGAGTCGCGCGCCAGCAGCCGCGTCGCGAGCTGCGCGTCGTCTCTCGTCAACAGGTGTCGCGTATCGGCGAGGATCATCGAGTCCTCCAAGTCACCATGTCATACCCCACGGTTCGGATCGTGTGCATGGGATGGTCACCTACGTCGCCAAAGCAGAAGCCGTGCTCGCCCATTTAGAGTTTCGGCAGAGTCCGGTCAAGAGCGCGCCGGACATTCGGCAGCACTCCGGCCGCCCGACTGCCAGCGCCGCCCCGCGTACGTTCAACCCCGCGCCTCACCGGCACTTGTCGTGAACGCCGCGATCTGTGTCGTGTATCACCTGCGGGTGGCTCGGACGTCGCGGCGTCCCTAGCTTTCGACGGGCGACCACGGCTGCTCACCCCTCCGAGGTACTCGTGCTGTACATCTGCATCCCCGCCTACAACGAAGCCGAAACGATCGGCGTGCTCCTCTGGCGCATCCGCAAGGTGTTCCAGGAGTATTCGCGCGAATACGAGATCCTCGTCTACAACGACGGCAGCACGGACGCGACCGCCGAGACGATCGAGCCCTACACGCAGGTCATGCCGCTGACGATCCTCGGCGGGACCGAGCGCGTCGGGTACGCCCGCGCACTCGACGCGCTCTGCCGCGCGGTGTCGGCGCGCACGCGCTATCCGCGCCGTGACGCCATGATCACGCTGCAGGCCGACTTCACCGACCTGCCGGAGCTGCTTCCCGAGCTCATCAAGCGGTTCGAGGGCGGCGCCGATCTCGTCGTCGCCGAGCGGAGCGTGACGCCGACGACGCCCAAGCCGATCCGGCGCATGCGCTGGCTCGCCGGATGGGCCCTCCGCACCGGCGGCTCGGTCGCCGGCGTCGCCGATCCCTTCGGCGCCATGCGACTGTACCGCATCTCGCTCATTCGCGATCTCATAAAGGAGTCGGGTGACGCGCAGATCGTGCGCGGGCTCGGCTGGGCGGCCAACCTCGACCTGCTCCGGCGCGCCCTGCCGCTGGCGCGCCGCATGGAGACGGTCGCGTTCGATCCGCGCTACGACGTCCGCATGCGCGACACGCGCATCCGGCCCTGGTCCGATGGACTCGCGCTCTTCCGCGCGAGCCGCGCGCCATCCCGCGCCCCCGGCGCGCTGACATGATGCGTCGGCTGTCTCGGCTCGTGATCGCGGCGATGCTCGTCGCGCTCCCCGCCCACGGGCAGGAGGCCGCGAGCGTGCCGGCACACATGCCGTTCGGCGTCGGCGAGCGCGCGGACTACGACGTGCGCTTCGGCCGGCTGCACGTCGGCTCGGGCGACATGGAAGTGCTGCCCATGGATACGGTGCGCGGCCACGAGGTGTGGCACACCGTCTTTCACGTGAGCGGCGGGATTCCGTTCTATCACGTGAACGATCGCTACGAGAGCTGGATCGACGCGCGCACGTTCTCGTCGCTCCGCTACTGGCAGCTCATCGACGAGGGGAACTACGAGCCCAAGCGGCATTACGAGATCTTCCCGGAACGCCGCCAGTTCATCGAGAACAACCGCGAGCCGCAGCCGAGCGTCGCGCACCCGCTCGACGACGGCTCGTTCATCTATTTCCTGCGCAGTATTCCGCTGCACGTCGGCATGGATACGACGTTCGACGACTATTTCATCGCCGATCGGAATCCGGTGCGCATCCGCGTGCTCGGCCGGGACACCATCGACGTGCCCGCCGGGCGTTTCGCCGCGCTCGTGATCCAGCCGATCATCCACGCGAAGGGCATCTTCCGCGAGGGCGGCGATGCGCGCATCTGGCTTTCCGATGATGCCAACCGCATCATGCTCCAGATGAAGTCGAAGGTCTCGTTCGGTTCCCTCAACCTGTACCTGAAATCGTTCCGCCCATCCCCGACGAGCGCCCCGCTCAACCGCATCCCGCGGTAGCCGCGCCGTCCACGCCGCGCGAGGCGGATCTCTCCGCCATCCGCACCGTCCCGGTCGCGCGCCGCCCCAACAAGGTGAGCGCCGCCGAGTTCGCGCACCCGCCGCGCGACGACCGCTCCTTCGCCGCATTCATCGACTCGCTCCCCGACGTGCTCGTCGCGCGCGACTTCCGCGCCGTCGTACGCGCGATCGCCGCGGCCGCCCGCGCCAGGCGCGGTGTCGTCGTGATGCTTGGCGGGCACGTCGTGAAGACGGGCCTCGCGCCGCTCCTCGTCGAGCTCATGCGCCGCGGCATCGTCACGCACCTCGCGATGAACGGCTCGGCGGCGATTCACGATTATGAGGTGGCGCGGTTCGGTGCGACGTCGGAGGACGTGGCCGCCGGTCTCAAGGACGGCACTTTCGGCATGGCCGACGAGACGGGTCGCGAGATGAACGGCGCGTTCGTCGCCGGCATGAAGGCCGAGCACGGCATGGGCGAGTCGCTCGGCCGCGCGCTCGACGCGCGCGACGATCTGGCGAACCCGGAGCTCTCGGTGCTGCTCAACGCGTATCGCCTCGGCGTGCCGGCCACCGTGCACGCGGCGCTTGGCGCGGAGATCATCCATCAGCATCCCGCCGCGAACGGCGCCGCGATCGGCGACACCAGCCACCGCGACTTTCGCCGACTCGCCGCCGCGCTCGTCGACCTCGACGAAGGGGGCGTCGTGCTCAACCTCGGCAGCGCCGTGATCATGCCCGAGGTCTTCCTCAAGGCGCTCACCATCGCGCGCAATCTCAACGACGGTCGCCCGCGCAACTTCACGTCGGTCGATCTCGACATGCAGCGGCACTATCGGCCGCGCATGAACGTGGTGCAGCGGCCCACGCTGCACAGCGGCAAGGGCTACGAGATCACGGGCCATCACGAGATCATGGTCCCGCTGCTCGTCTGGGCGGTGGTGGACGAATTGGCGCGCACGTAGCGCCCCCGTCACCGAGCGCCCCCGTCACCCAGAACGCCCCCCACTTCAC
>DASZUN010000225.1:0-4232 GCA_035547615.1 Gemmatimonadaceae bacterium
CACGGATCTGCTCACGCCGCTCCTGTCACGCCTCACCGAAGGGCACGACCAACCCGACGTCGTCGCGGCCAAGGCGATTCTCACCTCATAAGCAAACCACAAGGAAAGACAACTCATGCCAATCGATTGGGTCGTCCTCGCGGCGGAGCTCGAGGGGCAGCTCATCCTCCCCGGAAACCCGGTGTACGATCTGGCGCGCCAGCCGTTCAACGCGCGCGTCGATCAGCATCCGGCGGCGGTGGCGCGGTGCCTCAGCGAAGCCGATGTCGCGGCGTGCGTGCGGTTCGGCGCCAGGTTCGGCGTGCAGTTGACGGTGCGCTCCGGCGGCCACGGCGCCGAGGGCTTCTGCTCGCGCGACAACGAGCTGATGATCGATCTGAGCGCGATGCAGAAGATCGAGGTCGACCTGGAGAACAAGGTCGTGCACGTGGGCGGCGGATGCTTCTGGGGAATGGTCGACATCGCGACGTATCCGCGCGGGCTCGCCGCGCCGGGCGGCGGCTGCGCGGAGGTCGGTGTGGGCGGACTGTCGCAGGGCGGCGGCTTCGGCCCCATCGCGCGGAGCCACGGGCTCACGATCGACAACATTCTCGAGGCGCGGGTGGTGACGGCGCGCGACCAGCGAGTGGTGATCGCGAGTCCGACGAGCGAGCCCGATCTCTTCTGGGCGCTGCGCGGCGGCGGCGGCGGGAACTTCGGCGTGGTGACGCGCTTCACCTATCAGCTGCACGAGATTGGCCGTGCGTTCACCGCGGGCACGCTTCCATACAACTGGGGCGCGGACACGAAATCGATGTTCCAGTTCTACCGGAACTGGATGAACTCGGGCAGCGCGGACAACCGCCTCACCTTCCTCCCGCTCTTTGCGATGACGCCCGACGGCCAGCCGCTCGGCGCCTTGAGCACTTTCTATAATGGAGATGCTGACGAAGGGCTGGCGTACATCACGCAGATCATGACGGCGGCGAACATGCCGCTGCCGGCGAACGTGCCGCCGGGCACGCCGCTCGGCGCGGCGCTGGCGCAGAACCTCGGGCCGTGCACGCTCCCGGCATACACGGGCACCGAGTCGACGACGGCGTGGCCGGGGTCGGGCCAGTACTGGCGCAGCGGATTTCTGCAGAATGATTTCCCAGACGCGGCGATCGACACGTTCATGAGCTGGTTCGAGAAAGCGCCGAAGACGCAGAGCAAGGTGCCGGCGACGCCCATGGGCCACGGCGCGAGCAAGGCGCCCGATCTCACGTTCGGCTTCATCGAGTCGCTGGGCGGCGCGATCGCGGACGTGGGGCCGACCGACACCGCGTTCTTCTGGCGCGACCAGCTGTTCAGCTTCTCGTTCATCGGCATCTACCCTTCTGACGATCCCGGGATGCAGCAGGCGACCGCGCAGTGGGCCGACGACTTCCGCACGGCGATGGCGCCGTACATGTCGGGCGGCGTGTACGTGAACTACATGCAGGACAACTTGCTCAACTGGCAGACCGCGTACTACGGCGACAACTACCCGCGGCTGCGCCACGTGAAGGCCACGTACGATCCCGACCACCTGTTCGCGTTTCCGCAGGATCTCGCGCAGGCGCCGACGGGGTGAGGCGGCTCGCGCTCGCGAGCGCGTCCCGCGCAGTCGTCGAAGATGAGAAACCGTTAATGTTTGAACCGTGAATGCGACGCGCGGTGAGCTCTTGCGGAATGATCCGGTAAGGGGGTAGGATCGTAGCCGTCGCCTCTCCCCGCCCCGCCCCTCCCGCCCCAGCGAGGACGTCGCCATGTCCGGATCGATCGTCATCGAGATCGCCATCGGTCTCATTCTCGTCTACCTGACGTTCAGTCTGTTCTGCAGCGCGATCAACGAGTGGATCGCGCGCTTCCTCGCGCTGCGCGCGGCCGGGCTGCGGCGCGGGCTCGACGAGCTGTTCGAGGACGTGGACGAAACAGGCTTTGCGTCGCTCTTCCATCAGCATCCGCTCATCGACGCGCTCAAGCCGTCGAAGGCGCCGGTGATCCGACGCTTGCCCGGGCGCTGGTTTGGCCGGGAGCGGGTGCGATATCCGTCGTACATCTCCGCCGACACGTTCGCGATCGCGATGCTCGACCTGGCGACCAACCAGACGAGTCCCGGGATGCCCGGCGTGGGGCTGCGCGCGACGCTCAAGCAGCCGGGTGAGCTTCCGGTACCGCTTCCGCGATCGGTCGTCTCGCTGCTGGCCGCGGTCGATGGCGACGCCGACGCGATGCGCGCGCGCCTGGTGTCGTGGTTCAACGACTCGATGGATCGCGTGAGCGGCTGGTACAAGCGCCGCACGCACGTCATCCTGTTCGTCATCGGCGCGATCGTCGCGCTGCTGTTCAATCTCGACACGTTCCGCATCGCGAATCAGCTCGCCAACGAGCCGTCGGTGCGCGAGGCCCTCGTGCGGCAGGCGGACGACATCGTGTCGAAGGCGCAGAACACCACCGGCGGATCGCAGCCGACCACGGGCGCGCAGGACTCCGTGCAGGCGAAGCAGATCGCCGAGCAGATCGCCGCACTCGAGCGCGCAGGGCTCAGCTTCGGCTGGACGCGCGTCTGCGCGCCGACGAGTCCCTCGTTCTGGACGCTGCAGGCCACGCCACCCTGCCAGAGTTGGCCGCTCAGTCTCGTCGGCATCTTCGTCACCACCGTCGCGCTGTCGTTCGGCGCTCCCTTCTGGTTCGACGCGCTGAACAAGGTCACGAACCTGCGCCAGGCCGGCACGCCGCCTGACGCGGCCAAGCGCAACTGAGCCCGGAGCGCGATCATGCCGAGACGACTGGTCGTATGTGCCGACGGCACATGGAACACGCCGGACGAGACGGATCATGGGGTCGCGACGCCGACGAACGTCTGCAAGATGCGCGACGCGCTCGCCGATCGATCGCCCGACGGCGTGGTGCAGTTGGTGCACTATCACGAGGGCGTCGGCACCGGCAACTGGCTCGACCGGATCGCCGGCGGCGCGCTCGGGGAAGGGATCGACCGCAACATCAAGGAACTCTATCAATGGCTGGCGGCGACGTATCAGGCCGGCGACGAGACTTTTCTCTTCGGCTTCAGCCGCGGCGCGTACACGGTGCGGAGCCTGGCGGGATTCATCCGGAACTGCGGCCTGCTCCGTCCCGATCACCTTGACAAGCTCGACGACGCGTACGCGTTCTACCGCGACCGGACCGATCTCACGGCGCCGGCCTCGGTGGCCTCACAGGCGTTCCGCGCCCAGTATGCCGTGGAGGTGAACACGACCTTCATCGGCGTGTGGGACACGGTCGGCGCGCTCGGGATCCCGGTGCCGGCGCTCAAGTGGCTCGACGGCAACAAATACGAATTTCATGATGTGAAGCTCAGCACCACGGTGCGCTTCGCGTATCAGGCGCTGGCGATCGACGAGGAACGAGTGCCGTTCCAGCCCTGTGTCTGGGAGAGTCAGCTCGCGCCGGGTCAGCAGGGGCAGACGCTCGAGCAGGTCTGGTTCGCCGGCGTACACTCCAACGTGGGCGGCGGCTACCCGATGGCCGGCCTGTCGGATCTCACGTTCGAGTGGATGCGGAAGCGCGCGGCGGCCGCGGGCCTCGCCTTCAAGACCGACGTTCTGGGCGCCGCCGTGCATCCCGATCCGACGGGCAAGGTGTACGACTCGATGTCGGGCATGTACAAGCCGCTCGGTCGAATCATCCGCCCCATCCGGCAGCGGCGGGTCGACGCCAAGGGCGATGCGATCCCGACCAACGAATCGCTCCACCGCTCGGCGCTCCAGCGGTGGGAGACCGACCGCGCGTACAAGGCGCCGAACATCCGCGACTACATCATGCGCTTTCCGACGAGCGGCGCGGGCAATGTGACGGACACGTGATTCCGACGACCGGCGTGCGCTCCGTGAAGCGTGCGTCGGTCGTCGTGGTCATCCCAGCGCGTCGTCGTCTCGTGGCGCGCGGTGGCGAATCACCTTCATGATTCGATGCGATAGATCTCCCGCCGTCCCTGCACGACGAGGTCGTGGTATCCGTCCATCGCCTGCTCCAGCTCCTGCATGTCCTCGGGCCGTGCCGGCGGCCCCTTCATCATGTTCTCGAATGCCTCGAGCGACTCGACTTCGAGCTCGCCGACGAGCGTCCAGTACGGCGCGCCCGCCATGTCGGTCATGATGCGCATCGGCGGCATGCCAGCCTTTTCGCCGAGCCTGGACATCGTCTTGAACTTCTCGACGAGCGCGCGG
>DASZUN010000226.1:0-17596 GCA_035547615.1 Gemmatimonadaceae bacterium
GGAACGGCGCCAGCGCATCGAGCGTCACCACCCACGGCGACACAGTCGTCGCGAAATTCTTGGCGAGGAACGGCCCCAGGGGCTGGTACTCCCAGGTCTGGAGGTCGCGCGCCGACCAGTCGTTCACCAGGCACAGCCCGAAGACGTGCGCCTCCGCGTCGTCGATCGCAATCGGCGACCCGAGCGCGTTCCCCTGCCCCACGAACGCCCCGACCTCGAGCTCGTAGTCCAGGCGGCGCGAGGGGCCGACCGTCGGCGCGGCTTCGTTCGGATCGCGTGTCTGCCCGCACGGCCGGCGCACGGGCGTTCCCGACACGACGATGGACGACGCGCGGCCGTGATAGCCAATCGGGACCCACTTGTAGTTCGGCAGGAGCGGATTGTCGGGCCGGAACATGCTCCCGATGTTCGTCGCGTGCTGGATGGACGCGTAGAAATCCGTGTAGTCGCCGATGCGCGCGGGCACGAACAGCTGCGCGTCGCGCATCGGCACGAGAAGGTTCCGCGCGCGCGCGTCGCGGCGCGTCCCCAGGTCACTGTCCTCACGCAGGCACGCACTCGCGGCCGCGCGGAGCGCGCACGCCGCATCGCGCCCGAGCGCCATCAAGCCGTTCAGCGTCGGCGACGCGCAGCACGAGAGGACGGATTCCGGCACGCCCGCGAGCGCGCCCGCGCGGCCGGCCGCCGGCAGGTCGAGGATCTGATCCCCGATCGCAATGCCCACCCGGGGCGGCTCGTTATCATCTGCTCGTTTGAAAACACAGAATGGCAGATTCTGAATCGGAAAGTCCGTGGCCGGGTCGTTGGCCGATTCGACCCAGGAGCGGAGCGCGGGATCGTGCGTGGAATCGAGTGTCATGCGACAGTGAGCAGGGCGAGCGCGCGCAGGTCGTCGACCGGCTCGCGGAAGCTGCACGAGCCGAAGGAGAGCGCCACGCGCTCGCGGACCGCGCGCAACGCGACGGTGTCGAAGCGCAACGCGCGCCAGGTGATGGCGTGCTCGGTGACGATGAGCGCGTCGGGCCGCGTCTCCGTGAGCAGCGCGACGACGTCCGACTCGGGCGCACCCTGCGCGACGGCGGCTGCGGCGAGGAACACGTTGAGGAATCCGAACATCGTCCCCACCGGCGCGTCCGGCGCGTAAGTGAGGCGGTAGGTCGCGCGAATCGGGTGATGCAACCCGGCCGTCGCCTTGAACGAGACGCCCGCATCCACGCACGCTTGCATGAAACGCGCGATCGCGCTGGCCGCCGGAAACGCATCGGCGGTGACGCCGCCGGTGCGCGCCTTGGCGTGCAGCCCAGCCGCGGCGATCGACGCTAAGAGGGCGCGCGGATCGTTCGCCAGCGGGATCTCGACGAACACGTCGCGACCGCCGCGGACGAGGGCGCCGATGCGGCGCACCGCGTCGGCGTCGCCGGCCTTCACTTCCAGGGAGTCGATCGTCACGCGCGCCCCGTGCGCCTGCTCGAACTCCGCGATGCGCGTCATGTCCGCGCTCGGGTCGGCGCCGAGCAGCGCGCTGACCTGCCACGTCGCCTCATCCGGCGCGATGGCAGCGAGCGCGCGCGCCAGCTCGCCGAGGCGCTCGGCCGGCACGACGAAGCGGCCGAGCATCCACACATCGTCGCTCGCGCGATACTGCGCGTAGTTCCGGACGGCGGTCGGCATGTCGAGCGCCGCGGGCGGAAAGAGTCCCGCGTAATCGACGATTCCCGCCAGCAGCGTCCGGAGCGCGGTCACGAGCGGATGCGCCTCCGCGTCTTCACGATCGTGCCGCGACACTTCTCCGCCCCGCAGTGGCAGGCGTAGAACCGGAGATCCTCTTCTGTGTACTCAGGATCGTCCTCGAACATGTAGTCGTAGAGCAGCTCGGCGCCGGCCGGGATGTTCCGGATCGCGTCGATCCAGATGTGGCCGCGCTCGATCACCGCCTCGCAGTTCGGATCGCAGGAGTGATTGATGAACCGCGCCTCGTTCCCCTCGTACGCCGCGTCGACGCACGTGCGGCTGTTGAGAATGAAGAGGAACGTGTGGTGCCGCTTCATCGATTCGTCGTCGTATCGGCGGTCCGCTTCCGCGTTCGAGATCTTCTCACCCGTGTACTCGATGATGCGCGTCCCCTTGGGAATGTCGCGGCGCGCGAACATGCCGAATCCATGAATCGGCGAGCGGCGCACCTCGGCCCATTCGTTCACCGGGCCGGATCGCCCCGGCGGCGACTTCCGCGCGCGCTTGCGGGCCGAGGCGGGTCGCGTCGCGGCGGTCGAGCGGCGCTTCAACTTCGACTTCGTGGCAGCCATGTGCTCCTGAGGGGCGGCGTGGGTGGAGTACACTCGAGGACCGCGAAAACTACTCACGAGCAGGCCGGAAATGCGACACGGGAGCATCGCCTGCGCGATGCTCCCGTGTGCACGCCAACGGGCGTCCCGCCCGAATCAGAAATCGAACCGCAGCCCCGCGCTGAACGCGAAGTTGTTGGCGGTCTGACCGGATAGGTTCAGCCCGGTGGCATCCTTGAAGTTGAACTGGCCGATGTAATCCTTGGCCAGCAGCCGAAGCGCGATCCCCTTCGACACCGTCACGTCAGCGCCGGCGCCCACGTTGGCGGCGAAGTTCGTCGCGTGCGTCGTCAGGATCGATTCGTCGATCGTGTAGTGCACCGCACCAGCGCCGCCCTGCACGAACGGCGAGAACGGCAGGCCGCCCGCCTTCGACGAGCCGAGGTTGTACTCCAGGTCGGCATCGTAGAGGAGCATCGAGCTGTGGCCCACGGAGATGCCGCCGAGGAACGGAACGCCGATCTGCATGTCCGACGCGGTGTACCCGATGTTGCCGACGAGCGACAGATTGGGCGCCAGTGAGAGGCCAACCTGCGTGCCGTAGATCGGCCCGGGCGCGTTCGTCAGCGACGTGCCGATCGGCCCCTTGATGTAATCGCCGAACACCATGTAGCCGACGTACGGGGAGACGTGCAGGACCGTCCCGGAATTGGGCGCCTGCGCGGCAATCGTCGATGCGCCGCCGAACAGCGCGGCGAGCGACAGGATGCCGGTGAGCACTCGATGTGATGCACGCATGGGAGGAGAAGCGGAGTGTGGAACTGCGAACGACTCGCGCTCCTCAAAGGCATGGCCAGGACCAGTCGCCGCCGCGCGCACGCGCGACACCGAAGCTCATGTCCATTCTGGACTTAGTGAATCCGGGCCGAGGCGGCCGCGTTGCGTGAACGTCCGCGTTCGAGGACGGAACGCCGTCCACGGAATGCGGCGGTTCAGAGATAGCCCATCGCGAGCAGCGCCTCGTACCGCCGCAGCGGCGACGACGGATACTCCGTCCCGCCGCCGTCGATGCGAAACGATCGCCCGGGGAACTTCACCGCGCGCGCCGTCTCGAGCACCGCCTCCCACGCCGTGGGAATGGTGTAGCCGAACGCGTTTGCGATCAGCACGTCGTCGTAGTAGCCCGCGGTGAGCAGCGGCTCGCCTTCGCGATACACGTCGTAGAAGTAGAGATCGCGCGCGATCGCGTCCGGATACTGCACCACCTTCCCCGGTGCGCGATGATCCATGTACATCGTGCACGACGCGCCGAATCCTGGCGCGAAGTTCGGCGTGAAGGTCCCGTCCACCATCGATGCGAACGTGTCGCCGAGCGGATCGCGATTGAGGTTCCAGAGCAGATTGGGATGCGCGTTGTAGCCGAAGCGCTCGCACTTCTCGAAGAACCAGATGCCGTCGCGCGCGACGATGAAGTTCGCGTCGGCAAAGCCGGTGTAGCGCATCTCGGCGTAGGCCGGGAACAGCCGGCCGACACTCTCGCACACGGCGCGGCTCTCCACGGGCAGGGCGAACGCGAAGTCGAATGCGCACCCCACGAGATCGCCCAGATCGCCCGCGAGCTTCTTCTTCGATTCGAGCGTCATGAACGCGAACCGCGGCTCGCCGTCCACCATCCAGACCTCGACGTTCGTCTCGATCCCCTCCTTCAGCTCCTGCAGCACGAAGCTCGTCTGCGTGCGAAGCGACCGGAGGTGCTGCCGCAGCTCGAAGTTCGCCTCGGCGGGATCGGCCGATTGGGGAAGCCAGGTCTCGTAGTTCTCGCCGCGATCGGGCTTGTACACGTACGCCGTGTCGCGGTGACTCTCCAGAAATCGCGCGGCTTCGCAGGCGTCGTCGAACGCGTGGGACGGCGGCGGCGTCAGGCCGTATTTCGCGACGAACGCGAGACACGCATCGCGATCGTGCTCCATCGTGTCGGCGAAGGCGCCGCCGGCAAAGACGCGAAATCCCTCGCGCCGCAGCGTCTCGTTCTCGGCGACACTGTGGTTCTCATCCCAGATCCAGATCGCGTCGCGATACCGATGCCGATCCGCCACGAGCTCACGCAGGGGCTGCTTGGGGAGAAGTCCGTTGCCGACGAGCGCGTACGAATCCGCGAGCCGCCGGTCCTCGATGCCGCGGTACCCGAGCAGCACGTCGTGCCCCTCCTCGCGCAGGCGAAGTGCGAACCCGAGTCCGGCGTAATGCTGTGTGGCGAGAATGAATCGCATCAGAGGGAAGGTCGGCTCTCCCTCTGTAAAGCACGCTACGTGCCTCTGGCTCGACCGCGTTTCGCGGCGGCCGACGGCTTCGCGCCCGCCGTGCGCCATCCAAAGCGCTGGAGCGAGACCTTGCCGGCGGCGTTCACCACGACGCCCTCACGCTGAAGGCGGAGACGCTGCGTGGTGCCGGACGAGGCGCCAGCACGCTCGAGACTCAGCGCGCCCTGCGCATTGATCACACGATGCCAGGGACACGCGGTCCCGTCGCGCAGGTTGCTCAGCGCGTAGCCCACGAGCCGCGCCTGTCCCGGCAGCCCGGCAAGGCGCGCGACCGTGCCGTACGTCGTCACGCGGCCGTGCGGGATGCGCCGCACGACCGCGTAGATTCGATCATAGCTGGACTGGCCGCGCGCCGCGGCTACCACACTTGCACGGCGGCGCGTGATTCCGCGGCGTTGTTGTCGAGCGCCGGGCGACACGCGAGCCGCTCGCGCACGAGCGCCCGAACCTCCGCGAGCTCGTCCCCGACGATCTCGAGTCGCGGCGGCCGCACCACGGCGTTCCCCTGCCCCAGCTCGGCCTGCACGAGCTTGATGAGCTGCACGAATTTCGGCACGGTGTCGAGGCGGAGGAGCGGCAGGAACCACTCGTACAGCGCTCGCGCGTCGTCGAACTTGCCGTCGCGCGCCAGCTCGAAGACGGCGACCGATTCGGCCGGGAACGCGTTCACCAATCCGGCCACCCAGCCGTTCGCGCCGAGCGGGATCGACTCGAGAATCGCGTCGTCCATGCCCGCGAAGATCACGAGCCGGTCGCCGAGCTGCTCGTGGATCGCCGTCACGCGCCGCACGTCGCCGCTCGACTCCTTCACCGCGTGCAGGTTCGCGTGGCGCGCCAGCTCGCGCATCTGGGCGGGCGTCACATCCGTGCCGTACGCGATGGGATTGTTGTAGAGCATGCACGAGAGCGGCGTCGCCGTGATGACGGCCTCGAAGTGCGCCTTGCTCTCGCGCCAGTCGCCCTTGTAGACGTACGGCGGCAGCACCATGAGCCCGTCGCAGCCCACGTTCTGCGCGCGCTTCGCGAGCGCGACACATTCCGCCGTGCTCAGCCCCGCGATCCCCGCGACGAGCGGCCCTCGATCGCCGAGCGCACGCTTGCAGCTTTCGAGAATGCTGATCTTCTCCTCGAACCCGAGCGTCGCCGACTCGCCGAGCGAGCCGAGGGCGACGATCCCGTTGCAGCCCTCGTCGATCAACCAGCCGACGTGCTTCGCGAGGCGCGCGTGGTCGATATCGAGGTTCTCGTGAAACGGCGTCGTGATCGCCGGAAAGACACCCTTCCAATCATGCTGGTGCATCGTGACTGTGCTCCTCGGTATCGGCGATGCCGCCGGTCGCGACCGGCGACGAGAGGGTGTGAACGTGGGCGGGAAAGACGGGGGGCCGCGCCGAATCCGGCGACCAGCCCATCAGACATTCTAACGCGGGGCCGCAGATTCGGCCCTGACACGGGCCCATCCCGGCCCGAGTGTACAGCTTCGCCTGCCGGCTCGTCCAGCCGCGATCGAGTTGCCCGAGCCGAACGTCCTCGCAGCGGCAGACGATCGTGTCCGAGGCGCCCAGCGTGTAGATCTCCGGCCGCAGCGCGAACGCGAGATCGAGACGCCGGCCATGCGCAGCGCGTCGGCTCACCTCGCGCCGGAACGATCGCGCCTCATCGGCGCGACCAGCGGCCGCGAGCCCCGCGACCTGGCCTTCGGCCACCGCGCTGTCCACGCCCGCCACGCCCGTCGGCTCGCCCGCGGCAAACACGCCGTCGATCGTCGTCCCCTGGTCGGCGTCGACCGTCACGGCGTTCCCGCGCATCGCGCAGCCGAGCAGCCGGGCGAGCTCCGTGTTCGGCACGAGCCCATAGCCGGTGCAGAGCACGTCGCAGTCGTACGCTCTCGTCTCGCGGCCCTGCTGCACGATCACGCGGCGCAGCCGGTCGTCGCCTTCGGCGCGAACCACCCACGCGCTCATGGCGTACGGAACGCCGAAGAAGCGCATGCGATATCGCGCCGCCTGCGCGAGCGTCGCGGGCGCATTCCACAGTCCGGCGGCGAACCGAGCGACGCGTCCGCGAGACGATTGCTCCGCGACGAGTTGCAGCGTCGCCCCGGCCGCGGTGAGTGACGCGGCGACCGGCAGCAGCAGCGGCCCGGTGCCCGCGATGAGCACGTGCTTGCCGCGAAAGCTCGTTCCGGACTTGAGCAGCGCCTGCGCGCCGCCGATGCCGATGACGTTGGGCAGCGTCCATCCGGGGAACGGAAGGAACCGTTCGCGGGCGCCGGTCGCCAACACGAGCGCACGCGACGCGATCGCGACCGGTTCGGCGTTCTGCTCGGCGCGGACGACGAATCCTGTCGTGGGGCGGCGCTCCACGTCGACCACCGTCGTGCGCGGCATCACGGTCGCGCCGGACGCGGCGAGCCGCGCGAGCCAGCGCTGTGCCAGGGCCGGCTGCGCCCCGTGCACGTTCGGCCGCCAGATCTGTCCGCCGGGCGCGATGCCTTCATCGACGAGGACCGTTGCCGCGCCCGCGGCGGCCGCGCGAGCGGCCGCCGCGATCCCGGCCGGTCCGCCGCCGATCACCAGGACGTCGCAGGAGAGCTGCTTCACCGCGCGGCCTCGGCGTCCGTCGCGATCCGCATGCCGTCGGCCACCGTCACCATGCAGGCGCGCCGATGCGCAACCCCGTCGATCGTCACGCGACACTCCTGGCACACGCCCATGCCGCAGAGCGGCGCGCGCGGCGTGTCTCCTTTCGACCGTCGAAAGGACGTGATTCCTGCGTTGAGCAGCGCGCTCGCGACGCTGACGCCGGCATCGACGCGCGCCGGCGTGCCGTCGATCGAGATCTCGACCGTGGCGCGCGTCATGCGGCGCTCGCCGCGCCGACGCGCGACGGCCCGTACGGCGCGGGATCGATCGCCGGCGCACGGCCAACGATCTGATCCACGATCAACTGCGCCGTCGCGAGCGACGTCGTGATCCCCAGCCCTTCGTGGCCACAGGCGATCCACAGGCCGGGAACGGCATCCCACCGGCCGATCAACGGCAGCTTGTCCGGCGTCGCGGGCCGGAACCCCGTCCAGGTGCGAATCACGGAGAGATCTCGAAGCGCCGGCATGAACGCTTCGGCGCGCTGGAGCATGCGCGCGAGGATGTCGCGGTTGAGCCGCGCATCCCACTCGACGAGCTCGCGCGAGGAGCCGATCAGGACCTGGCCGGTGGAGCGCGGCTGCACGTTGAACGCGACCGACTCGTTGGTCATCACGTGCGCGCTCGCGAGATAGCCGAGCTCCACGAGCTGATGTCGCACGAACCCCGGGTAGCGATCGGTGATCGCGAGATGTCCCTTGCGCGGAACGATCGGCAGGCCGGGCGTGAGGCGCGGCGCGTGCGGCCCTGCGGCATTGATCACGATCTCCGCCGTGTAGCGCTCGTGCACGCAGCGCACGCCGTTCGGCAGGATCTCGACCGCCTCCTCGCCACCGCGCACGCGTGCACCGTGCGCGCGCGCCAGCTCCAGAAGGCGAAGCGTGACGCCGGGCGGATAGACGACGAGATCGCCCGTCACGTAGAGCGCGCCCGCCAATCCTGCGCGCAGATTCGGCTCGGCCTCGGCGAGCGCGCGGCTGTCGAGCATCTCGCTCGCGATCCCGGCCGCGGCGTACACGTCGCGCTTGGCGCGCACGGCGTCGAGCTGCGCGTCGTCCTCGGCCACCCAGAGCGTGCCGCACGCGTCGAGCTCCGAGCGCGGATCGAGCGCCGCGGCGAGCTCGTGCCACAGTCGGGCGGCGTACGCGGTGAGCGCGAGCTGCTCCGGCGAATCGTCCATCACCACGACGTGCCCCATCCCGACCGACGTCGTTCCGGCCGAGGGATACGCGCGGTCGAGCACCGTGACGCGGAACCCTTCGCGCGCGAGCGCCGCGGCGCACGCCGCCCCGACGATCCCCGCGCCGATCACGATCGCATCAGCGCGCTGCGGGCTGGTCATGCGCCCTCGATGCCGAGCCGGAATGGATCGTTCGGGTCGAAGCGCAACGTGGCCTCGCCGGTCACGAACGCCCTGCCACGAATGTGCGGCAGCAGCTCGCCGTTCTCGCCTTCGGTGATCCAGCCCACGAACCGGCTTCCGGTGATGCTCTCCTGCCGCCATTCCTCACCGGCGCCGAGCCGGCCACGGGCATGGAGCGCCGCCATCACCGCGGACGTGCCGGTGCCGCAGGGCGAGCGGTCATAGTCGCCGCCGGAGCAGAGCACGAAATTCCGCGCGTCGGCGTCGGGCCGCGTCGGCGGCCCCGAGACCTCGATGTGGTCGATCGGCGCGCCGCCCGCGACGCGCGCGGCGTCGATCGCGTCCTGGATCGACTGCGTGAGCCGCGTGAGCGCGTGCACGTTCGACATCTCTAACGACACGTCGAGGTGCGTGATGAAGAACCAGTTGCCGCCGTACGCCACGTCGCCCGTCACCGTCCCGAGCTCCGGCACGTCGACGGCGACGTCGAGCGCGTGGCAGCGGGCCGGCACGTTGTCGATCGTCACCGAGCCGTCGCCGTTCAGCTCCGCCGAGACCACGCCCGCCGGCGTGTCGAAGCGCGCCACGCCTGGCGCGAGCCGCCCGAGATACTCGAGCGTGCGGACGACGCCGATCAGGCCGTGGCCGCACATGCCGAGATACGTGCCGTTGTTGAAGAACACGATCCCGCAGAGCGAGCCCGGATGGACCGGCGGCGTGAGCAGCGCGCCGACGATGGCTGAATGCCCGCGTGGCTCGCAGACGACGGCGCGGCGGAGGTGATCGTGATGCTGCCGCATGTACTCGCGGCGCGCTTCCATCGTGGCGCCGTGCGGCTCGGGCCAACCGTCGACGATCACCCGCGTCGGCTCGCCCTCGGTGTGCGAATCGACGACGCGGATGGTCAACGGGACTTCATCGATCATGGGTTGATCTGTACGGTCTTGATCTCGGTGTAGAACTCGCGCGCCGCGGGCCCCTGCTCGCGGCTGCCCGAGCTCGAGCCCTTCATGCCGCCGAACGGCGCGTGCGGATCGACGCCGGTCGTGTCGCCGTTGACGCGCACCATCCCGGCGTCGATGCGATCAATGTAGCGGAGCGCCGCCCGAAGATCGCGCGTGAACAGCGACGCGCTCAGGCCGTACGGCGTGTCGTTCGCGAGGGCGATCGCGTGGTCCAGATCGTCGGCCGTGAACGAGGCAAGCACGGGTCCGAACAGCTCGCGCTGGGCGAGCGCCGAATCCGCGGCCGCGCCGCGCACGATGGTCGGCGGCAGGAAGTAGCCGTGCGCGAACTCCGCGGACGCCGGGATCTCGCCGGTGTAGATGCACTCGGCGTCCATCGCGTCAAGCACCTGGCGGATCGAGTCGCGCGACTGCTGGCTGATCACCGGCCCGACGGCCGCCTTGGGGTCGGCGACCGGCCCGAGCGGCAGCGCGGCCACCTGGGCGCGCAGCGCGTCGAGGAATGCGCCCTCCACCTCGCGCGCGACAACCACGCGGCTCGTCGCGGTGCACTTCTGCCCCGCGTAGCGCATGGCGCCGGCGGCGGTGAGGCTCGCGGCGAGCGTGAGGTCCGCATCGGGCATGACGATCGCCACGTTCTTGCCGCCCATCTCGGTCTGGTACCGGATGTTGCGGGCGGCGGCCGCCGCGGCGACACCGGCGCCGACGCGCGCCGAGCCGGTGAACGACACCGCGCTCACCGCCGGCGCCTTGATCAGCGCCGGCCCCACGACGTCGCCGGCGCCGAGGAGCACGTTGAAGACGCCGGCCGGGAGTCCCGCCGTCGCGGCGCACTCGGCGAGCGCGACGGCGCAGGCCGCCGATGATTCCGCCGACTTTAGAACAACGGTATTACCGAACGCTAATGCCGGCGCCGCCTTCCACAGCGGGATGGCGACCGGAAAATTCCATGGCGTGATCAACGCCACCACCCCGAGCGGCTGGCGGAGCGTGAACTGGAGCCCGCCCGCCACCTGCGCGGGAATCACCTCGCCGATCTCGCGCACCGCCTCGCCGGCGTAGTAGCGCAGGATCATGACGCACCGGCCGACTTCCCCGCGCGACTCGCCGATCGGCTTCCCGACCTCGCGCGCCACGAGCTGGGCGATCTCCTCCTGCCGGTCGCCGATCGCCGCGGCCCACTTGTAGAGCAGCTCCGCGCGGGCGGGACCCGACAACCCCCGCCAGGCTGGCAGCGCGCGCTCGGCAGCGCTCACTGCGGCGCGCGCGTCGTCGTCCGTGCCGCGCGGCACCTGCGCGACCACGTCGGTGGCGTCGGACGGATTCACCTCGGCGATCCACGCGTCCGATTCGCTCGTCCGCCATTCGCCGCCAACGAAATGTCTGAGTCGAGTCGGCGCGGTCACCGTGTCGTCCGCGCTCCGGTCGCGCCCGTGCCGCGTTGCTCCTCGAGCAGGCCGAGCAGCAAGCTGCCCGAGCCGAGAATGTGCGCCCGCATCAATTGCATTGCCGTCTTCACGTCCCGTTTGCGCACGGCGCCGATGATCTCGCGATGCTCTTCGTTGGCGCGCTCGCCGCCGTGGGCGAGGAGCACCTGCATGCGGAAGTACCGGTCGCTGTGCTGATGAAGCTTCTGCAGAACACCCATGGTGAATTTACGGTCGGCGGGCGCGTAGAGCGCGGCGTGGAAGTGCCAGTTGAGCGGCCCCCACCGGGAGGCCTCGCCGGCCTCGAGCGCCGCCTGAAATTCGTCGAGCACGTCGGTCGCCCGCTCGAGGTGCTCGACGCCCATGCACGGGATGGCGCGCCGCAGGAGGTCGCACTCGATGTCGGCCCGGAGCTCGAAGAGCTCTTCGATCTCGGCGAGCGAGAGGCTCGACACGACCGCGCCGCGATGCGGGTTGAAGGTCACGAGGCCCTCGGCCTCGAGCTGCCGCAGCGCCTCGCGCACCGGAATGCGGCTGACGCCGAGCTCCTCGGCGAGCGCGTCCTGCCGGAGCGGCTCACCCTCCGGGTAGTCGCCGCGCAGGATGCGTTCGCGCAGCGCCTCGATGGTCATGCTGGCGATCGTCTGCCGCTGGATCGGCACGCCGCGCGGCCGGCCGTGGGTCGCGGGCGTGGGGGTGTAGTCAGATGGATCTTCTGCGTCAACGAATCGCCGGGGCATGCGTACTCCGAACGGTCGAAGTCTCTATGAATTGGGCGGATACATTATCCTTGCAAACGAACAGTGGCAAGCTGGCGTTGTCAGGCAAGCCACACCGGCATCTACCGCCGTGACGGTCCGATCGCCATTGTCCAAACTATCCGCGGCCGTCGCGCCACGTTCAATCTCCCTCCTCTCTCTCGGGTTCTGAATGCTCCAGTCAACGGTTCAGACCGGCTCCGTTGAGCGTGACGCGCTCTTCGTCGCACTCGGCCTCTTCACGGTATACCACATCGTGATGCTCGTGCGCGCGGCCCGACGGCTTCGCGCCGAGACCGGCGAAGCGTCACGCCCGACGATCGGCGGCTTGGCCACGGGCTTCCTCGCCAACTTTCTCGATACCCTTGGCATCGGGTCGTTCGCGACCGAAACGGCGATCTTCCGCAAATGGCGTTTGGTGCGGGACGAGCGTATCCCCGGCACGCT
The DNA here is from genome assembly GCA_035547615.1 of Gemmatimonadaceae bacterium. Taxonomy (GTDB): domain Bacteria; phylum Gemmatimonadota; class Gemmatimonadetes; order Gemmatimonadales; family Gemmatimonadaceae; genus JAQBQB01. Next base: position 12,209 of record DASZUN010000226.1, read on the forward strand.
CAACGTCGCGAATACGCTGCCCACCATCGCCGAAGCATTCATCTTCACCGGACTCGTCCCGGTCGGTGCCCGGACGCTCATCGGCATGATCGCCGCGGCCATTCTCGGCGCGTGGCTCGGCGCCGGCTTCGTCTCGCGCTGGCCCCGCCGGCGCATTCAGATCGGTATGGCGCTGACGCTCGCGACGCTCGCCGCGATCTTCGTCTGGCGGATGATCGGCAATCCCTCGGGCGGCAATCTGCTGGAGTTGAACGGCACGCTCCTCGTGGTCGGCCTCATCGGCAACTTCATGCTCGGCGCGCTGATGACGATCGGGCTCGGGCTGTACGCGCCCTGCATGATCCTCGTCAGCCTGCTTGGGATGGATCCCAAGGCGGCCTTCCCGATCATGATGGGCTCGTGCGCGTTCCTCATGCCCATCGCCAGCGCGCGGTTCGTGCGCGCACGCGCCTTCGACCTTCGCGCATCCGCCGGCGTCATCCTTGGCGGCATCCCCGGAGCGATCATCGCCGGTCTCTTCGTGAAGTCGTTGCCGACGCGAGCGGTCGAAGTGATCGTCGTGCTCGTGGCCCTCTATGCCGCGGCCGGCCTGGTGCGCGCGGCGCGCCGCGAGAGCTCGCAGCCGACGGATGCGTCGGTCGCGGAGGCGCAGTCGGCAGCGTGAACGCCGCCGGCGCGCCTCACGGTGCGCCGGTGCAGAACGTCTTGACCTGATTGTCGACGTACGGCCGGAGCTTGGCCACGTAGTCGAGATACTGTTTCGCCGCGTCCGGAGCGACGGACCCGCCGCTCACGAGATTGACCTCCGCGTCCGTCAAGGCCGACGCGGCGAGACGCGACAGATCGCAGCTCTTCGTGGCCGGCGCTTCGGTGGCCGCCGACTGACTCACGCCGAGTGCTGTTGCGCCGAGCAGGAACTTCGCTTCCGGGGTCGGCGTGATGCCCACGGCGAACGCGATGAAGCGCATCGCCCGCTGATAGTCGTCGCGCTTCTGCGTCGTGCCGGCCGCCTTGTAGAGCGCGTTGCCCCGCGCCAGCGCGAACTGCGCCACGACCGACGAGTCTTCCCCGTGCTTCGCGGCGAGCTGCATCGCCGCAAGCGCGCTGTCCGGCTCCCCGGCATCGATGAGAATCTGGGAGAGCTGCAGGTACCCATGCGGCAGCCGTGGATTTTCCGCGAGCGCGTGCTCGAGCTCCGCGCGCGCGCCGGCGGTGTTCCCCGCGCTCTTCATCGCTTCGGCCGCGAACACGTGAATCGGCGCGTCGTTCGGGAATTGCGCGAGCGCCCGCGGGAGCGCGGCGCGCTGCTCCGCCTGGAGCAGCTGCAGGTACACGAGCTGGACCGAGGGATCCTTGGGAAACTTGGACACCGCGAGCGCGGCAACCGAAAGTGCGTGCGTCGTCTGGCTGTCGGCGCGATATGCGGTCGCGAGTCGCGTGTAGAAGTCGGGGTCGACCCGCGCCGCGGCGTCGCGCACGAGCAGCGATTCGCCCGCACCGATCGCGTTCTTCCAGTCGCTGTTCGCGAGGTGCACGAGCCACTGGAGCTTGCGAAGCCGCAGGTTGTCCGCGTGCTCGGCGACACCCCGGTCGACGATCGGCTGCGCCTCGTGCGTCTTCCCCTCGCGCGAGAGCGCGTTCACCACGCGCTCGAGCAGATCCTCATTCGTGGAATCGGTCGCCAGAAAGCGCATCCACGCCGGCGCCGCGTCGTTCGATTTCCCTTCCGCGTCGTACGCCTGCGCGAGATCCTCGAGTGCCACGGGATTCGTCGGTGCGACGTCGAGCACCGCGCGCGCGACGGCAACGACGCTGTCGTTGGGCGCTGACAGGCGAATGAGCGCCGTGAGCAAACAGAGCCGCGCCGGGACCGCTTTGGGATACGCGGCGATTCCCGCCGCCGCGTCGGACACCGCCTCCGGAAGGCGATTCGCGCGTTCCGCGTTCTCGCATCGTCGGAGCGGGATGAGCTGCCGCCGCGCCGCGATCGCCTCCCGGGCCACGGCGCCGGCCGCGACGTCGACGCTGGGCCCGGAGGCGGCGAACGGCTGCGACAGCCGCAGATCGCGAATCAACGAGAGCGCCGCCGTGACCTGCACGCCGTTCGCGACGCGTGCGACCGTCCCCGTGATTCGCTCGTCGGCGCGGAAGTGTTCGGCGAGCAGCTTGAGCTCTCCCTCGGAGAGCTGCGCATTCTCCTCGTAGCTCGACTGGCGCAGCCAGTCGTCGACGTCGCCGCCGGAGATCACGCGCAGCTCGCGCTTGGGGAAAGCGTCGGCGACCCGGTCCCTGACGATGCTCGCCGTCTTGCCGTCGAGCCCGCGGTCCGGACCGTGGAACGCCGGGACGACCATGATCTGCGTCGTGAACGTCTGCTGCGCTCGCAGCGGGGCAACGGCGCAGAGCAGGCACAGGATCGTCGAACGAAGCGACATCGCGAGCGAGCGACTGAGAGGGTGTGCCCGCAGCGCGGGCCGAGGCGGGATGGGCGGAACGTTCGGCGGTACGAGTTCTCATAAGGTAACGCGCGACGCGGCAAAAGGGCTGCGCGGCGCGGGCGTCTCATCCCGCCCGATAAGCCGCGGGGCCCATGCGCGTCGCGCACAGGCCCCGCGATGCCCCCGTGTCGCGGCGCGTACTACTTCACGATCACCTCGCCCGACATCGACGAGCCGTGAATGGCGCAGTGATACTTGAACGTGCCCGCGGTGTTGAAGGTCCGATTGAACGTGCCGCTGTCCTGCGCGGCGGACGCGATGTTGCTCCCGTCGTCGAACGTCACGGTGTGCGTCACGCACCCGACGGTCCCGCCGTAGCCGTCATTGCTGCACGTCCATTGCCAGGTCACGGTGGTGCCGGACGACACCGTGAGCGCGGCGGGCGAGAACGAGGCGTCACCGAGCGTGACGACGTTGCTCGACGGCGGTGGTCCACCGCCGGTGGTGGTCGGTGGGGGCGTCGGGTTGCTCGGACTCGTGCTATACCCGCTGCCGCTGCCGCCGCACGCGGCCAAAGCCGCGGCGAGGGTCGAGGCCGCCAGGATTCGCCAGGTTCGCATCGTTCCTCCGATGGCAGGGCGCAGCCGCCGGCGCGATCGCCGGCCGCACGTCGGTGAGAGGGTCACGCGGCCATGCTTCGGCCGTGCCCCTCCAATCCATCGGTTGCCGCGGAGGTTCCGGTGCGGACGAACGCCCGCTCAGGGCATCTCGACGACGCGCGTGCGATTCGTCTTTGCTAACAGCGCGGGCTGGAAGTCGGCGGGCTGCGCCGATCGCAGCAGCGCGAGGAGATCGTCGAGCTTCACGGAAGTGTGATAGATCGTCCATGCGCCCTGGGCGAGCGCCGACGGCCAGAGGTGCAGCCGCCCCGCTGTCGAGTCCTCGTACATCGTGCCGCGATACCAGGTGTCGATCCGCCGGGCTCTCGCCGCCTGCATCGTGCGCCAGAGGATCGGGATCGCGTACGTCGTCCACTGCACCCCGTCCCCGCTCCACGCGATCCAGAGATCGCTGTTGGCGCAATTCGCGCCACGCGGAAACGCGGCGATCAGCGCCAGGAACCCGCGGTTCGCCGAGAGCGGCATCACGTCGAGGTGCCAGATGATGTATTTCGGAATCGTCATCGTCACCGCGACGGGCGCGGACCACGTCGCGTGCTCGTACGTGGAATCGGGCCCCGGCATCGCCGTGCGCAGCGCGACCGTCGATGACCCGGCGTCGCACCCCAGCCGCCCGGCCTGCACGTACCACATGCGCGCGCGGCGGTCCCCGTCGATCACCAGCGCGGGCGACACGGCGTCGTGCATCGGCTCCCGGAACGCAACGACGGGCTTCGTCCAGTGCACGGCATCCGCCGTCGACATGAGCATGATGTAGTTCGACGCGTCCGCCACGACGCGATACACCTGTACCATGCGCCCCGTGGCCGGATCGAACACATGATCCGGATCGGAGTTGTACCGCGCCGGGCCCGGATACGGCACCAGCGGGTTGTGGATGTCCGGCGGCGTGGCCCAGAGCGTGTCACTCGCCGCGAACAGGAGTCCGGGATTCTCGTAGTTGTTGTCGCCGTTGTGGTACGGCGTGTACATCAACCAGCAGCGGCGCGCGTTCCACGCCGCGCCCGGGCACGAGATATCGGGATGCACGGCGTCCGCGGAGCGCGAGTATTCGTCGGGCGGCAGCGCGACGCGCGCGATGTTCCCGCCGAACAGCCACTCCATTCTCGTCATCGCCGGCGCCAGCTCCGCCGCATTGGGCGTGAGCGTCGCGGTGGGACCGGCGTCGTTCGCACCGCCCGGAGCGTGCCGGCTATGCGTGTCGTCGGGCGGATGCGCCGTGATGGCGGTGGAATCCGCACAGGCGGCGAGCGCGAGCAGACACAGCGAACGACCGAGAGACAGGCGCATGACCGGAGCCCGGCATCGGGCGGTGAGCGGTCGAGTTAGAATTCTGAAAACCGCGTGGGGGAGGGCGGAAGTGTGATCCCCGACACAAAAATTCGCCGAACTCGGCCGTAAGCGCAACTCATTGCACACAAACGAGATACATTGGATCCTTGCATTGGATCCGTAACTCGGCGGGGCTCGCGACCGCCGCTTCCGCGACCCGTCGCTAGCTTCCCCCGTCATGGCCGCAGGAGCAGATTCGAGCGCGAACGTGCACGTCGCGCCGGAGTGCGGCGGCGTCACGAACTAGCTGAATTTTTATATTAAACTATTCGCAACAGCACCGAGTCGTCGCCTCTGCCTCAGTTGCTGATTCTCGAAGCGTACCGCCGGGACCTGGCACGGCTCTCCGGCCGTGCGACCATCGGCCGCGACGACGCGGCATGGCTCGCCGCCTCGACCCTCCTCGAGCGGTATGCCGCCGCCCTTCCCGCCGAGCGCCGCGCGCTTGCCCCGTCGCTCGCCGCGCACCTCGCGGCCCAGGGTGAAGACAGCGTCGTCGCGGCTGGCCTGCGCTTCGCGTCCCGGCTCGAGGACGCGGGCGCGCTGCACCTGGCCGCCGCCTGGACGGCACTGCTCGAGCAGCTCGGATCGGAGGCGCGCCCCCTCGACCTGGGACGGGTGATCGCACACCGGGCTCGCCTCGTCCACAAGCTCGGGCAGCCCGAGACCGCGCTCGCGCTCTATGAGCGCGTGGCGCGTCTGGGCGAAACGTGCGCCGAACCCGAGTTGACGACGCGCGCCTGGAACGGGATCGCCCTCGTCGCGCACGTGCGCGGCAATCATCCCGACGCGCGTCGCTGGTACCGCGCCGCCGCGCTCGTCGCGGACGACACTGGGTGCGTGGAACAGGCGTGCATCGCCCATCAGGGCCTGCTCATCGTGGCCGCCGTCGCGCGGGACTTCGCTCTGGCGCGGACCGAAGGCCGCCGCGCGCTGGC
>DASZUN010000227.1:0-20590 GCA_035547615.1 Gemmatimonadaceae bacterium
TTCATCGCGTATCCGCGCGATTCGATTCCGCAGTACGCGATCCCGCAGACGCCGTATCCGGCGGGGCTGACGTTCGACGACGCGTTGCTCGCGAAGGGCGACGCCGCGAACGGCGCCAAGCTCGCGGCGGGCATCGGCACGTGCTCGGGATGCCACACGGTCAAGGGCAACCCGGCCATGGCGTTCGGCATCGTGGGCCCGAACCTCACGCACATCGCGTCGCGCTCCACGATCGGCGCGGGCCTCTACCCGAATGACGCGCAGCATCTGGCGCGCTGGATCAAGAACGCGCGGCTCATGAAGCCCAAGATCCTGATGCCCACGCTCGGCGTCGGCCAGTACGATCCGATTCTGAACACCACGACGAAGACCGGCCTCACGGATCAGCAGATCGCCGATATCGTGGCCTACCTGCAGACGCTGAAATAACGAACCGCCGAACTGGAGACATAGACGAATGGCAACCGCCGCCGTCAGCCCAGCCTACGCTCACGCCGGAACATCGGAGCAGAGCGGACTGTGGAGCTGGCTCACCACTGTCGACCACAAGCGGATCGGCGCGCTGTACATGTACACGGCGCTCGCCTGGTTCGGGGTCGGCGGCATTGAAGCGCTGATCATGCGCATGCAGCTGCAGGGACCGAACGGCCGCGTAGTCTCGGCCGACACGTTCAATCAGCTGTTCACGATGCACGGCACGACGATGATCTTCCTCGTCGTGATGCCGCTCTCCGCGGCGTTCTTCAACTTCCTGATCCCGCTGCAGATCGGCGCCCGCGACGTCGCCTTCCCGCGGCTCAACGCGTTCAGCTACTGGGTGTATCTGTTCGGATCGCTGTTCATGAATTCGTCGTGGCTCTTCGGCATGGCGCCGAACGGCGGCTGGTTCGGCTACGCGCCGCTCACGACGATGTCGTACTCGCCGGGCCTGAACATCGACTTCTGGATGCTCGGCCTGCAGATCCTCGGCGTGTCGTCGCTCGCCGCGGCGTTCAACTTCATCACGACGATCATCAACATGCGCGCGCCAGGCATGAACCTGATGCGCATGCCGATGTTCACGTGGATGGCGTTCGTCGTGCAGTTCCTGCTCGTCCTCGCCTTCCCCGTCATCACGATCGCGCTCGTGTTCCTGCAGTTCGACCGCTTCTTCGGGACGAACTTCTACACGCTCACCGCCGGCGCCGATCCGCTCCTCTGGCAGCACCTGTTCTGGATCTTCGGGCATCCGGAGGTCTACATCCTGATCCTGCCGGCGTTCGGCCTCGTCTCCGAGATCCTGCCGACCTTCTCGCGCAAGCCGATCTTCGGCTACCCCGTGATGGTCTATTCGGGAATTCTCATCGCGTTCCTCGGCTTCGGCGTGTGGGCGCACCATATGTTCGCCGTCGGCATGGGCCCGATCGCCGACTCGGTCTTCTCGGTGACGACCATGCTCATCGCGATCCCGACGGGCGTGAAGATCTTCAACTGGATCTTCACCATGTGGGGCGGCAACCTGCGCTTCACCGTCGCCATGAAGTTCGCGATCTCGCTCGTCGCGCTGTTCGTGATCGGCGGCATCTCGGGCGTGATGCACGCGTCGCCCCCGGCCGACCTGCAGCAGACGGACACGTACTTCATCGTGGCGCACTTCCACTACGTGCTCGTCGCCGGCTCGCTCATGGGCCTCTGGGGCGGCATCTACTACTACTACCCGAAGATGACCGGCCGCATGCTGAGCGAGCGGCTCGGCAACTGGCACTTCTGGCTCACGTTCATCGGCGTCAACCTCACGTTCATGCCGATGCACTGGTCCGGCCTCTACGGCATGCCGCGCCGCATCTACACGTACGACGCGGGCCAGGGCTGGCACATCTTCAATCTCATGAGCTCGATCGGCGCGTACATCCAGGCCCTCGCGGTCATCACGGGCTTCTGGAACCTGCTGCGCAGCCGCAAGAACGGTGAGATCGCCGGCGACGATCCGTGGGGCGCGCCGTCGCTCGAGTGGTCGATCCCGTCGCCGCCGCCCGACTACAACTTCGCGGTGATCCCGACGGTGACCTCGCGCTATCCGCTGTGGGACGTCAAGGCGCCGCAGCTCACGGCCGAAGTCCCGCACAGCCGCCACGGCGACGAGCGGAACGACATCCAGGTGGGCGGCAAGCACGTGGCCGAGTTCCACGACCACATGAGCGCCGGCACGCCGGAAGGCGGCGTGAATCCCAACGCGGCGCAGGCCTCGACCAAGGTCCCGCTCAAGACGGCGGAGCAGCTCGGGATCCCGATGCCCTTCCCGACGATCAAGCCGCTGTTCACCGCCCTGTTCTTGACGCTGATGTTCGGCAGCCTGCTGCTGATCCACAAGGACAAGACCGAGCTCGCGATCATCGGCGTGCTCGCGTTCGGCGCCGCGATGACGGCCGCCCTGTACGCGTGGCTCACGTCGCCGCTCGAGCCGCACCACCACTAAACCCGACCTGATCCGATAATGGCAACCGCAGTCGCCACTCACGCGCATCCGCCGACGAGCACCGGTCTCGATCATCGCAAGATCGCGATCTGGGCGTTCATCGGGTCGGAGTGCATGCTCTTCGCGTCGCTCATCTCGACGTATCTCATCTACAAGGGGCGCAGCGTCGTCGGCCCGTTCCCGCACGACGCCTGCGATCCGCCGAAGTGCGCCACGCACCTGCACGCGATCCTCAACATCCCCGTGACGTCGGTCTCGACCTTCGTCCTGCTGATGTCGTCGCTCGCCATGGTGCTCGCGCTCGCCGCGGTCGAGAACAAGGGCAAGCCGGGCTACGAAGGCATCCTCGGCTCGTCCAAGCTCTGGCTCCTCGTCACGGCGCTCCTCGGCATCACGTTCCTCGGCTTCCAGGCGTACGAGTTCACCTCGTTCGTCCACGAGGGCCTGACGATCCGCACCAACCTGTTCGGCTCGTCGTTCTTCACGCTGACCGGCTTCCACGGCGCGCACGTCACGGCGGGCGTCCTGTGGCTGCTCACGCTGCTCGCGATCGACATGAAGCGCGGGCTCGGCCCCAAGGACGCGATCCTCGTCGACATCTCGGCCCTGTACTGGCACTTCGTCGACGTCGTCTGGATCGCGATCTTCACGCTCGTCTACCTCATCCACTGAGGCCGGACCAACCGACCATGGCTGATCAATTCACGCACACCAATCCCGACATCGACGTCCACGCGATGGGCGAGGTGCACGAGCATCCCACGTGGAAGCAGTACAAGTGGGTCGCGCTCATCCTCACGCTGATCACCGTCCTCGAGGTGTGGTGCTACTACATCCCCTCGTTCGTGGCCTCGGCAGCGTTCGTCCCGTCGCTGCTGATCATGTCGGCGGTGAAGTTCGCGATCGTCGTGCTCTTCTACATGCACCTCAAGTACGATCACAAGATCTTCAAGGGACTGTTCACCGGGCCGCTCATCATCGCCATCGCGACGATCATCTCGCTGCTGTTCCTCTTCGGGAAACTGACGATCGGGAGATGACCACCATGGCGATCGCGTTGCTGCACGCAAGCGCGCGACTCAGCCCGAGCTTCTCCGTGCATCCGAGCACGGTCATCGGCATCATCGGTCTGGCGGTGTTGTACGAGAGAGGGTCGAAGGGCTGGGGTCGCGCGGCGAGAGACGGAGCGCCGCAGGACGCCCGTCCTTCGACCCTTCAACATGTCTGGTACTACGTCGCGCTGCTGGTCATGTTCTTCTCCCTCAACGGCTGGCTGCACGACCTCAGCGACGGCTTCCTGTTCAGCGCGCACATGGTGCAGCACATCATGATCACGCTCGTCGTGCCGCCAATCATGATCATGGCCACACCGGGCGGGATGCTCCGCCCCGCCCTCGCCATTCCGGGCGTCGCGCCCGTCGCGCGCTTCATCACCAAGCCGGTGCACGCGTTCGCGATCTTCATCGTCACGTTCGCCGGCTGGCACCTGCCCCCGCTGTACAACTACGCGCTCGAGCATCACCCCGTCCACATCGTCGAGCACCTGATGTTCATGGTGTCGTCGGTGCTCATGTGGTGGCCGGTGCTGAGCCCCATGCCCGAGCTGCCGCGCCTCAGCTACCCGGGCCAGATGCTGTATCTGTTCCTGCTGAGCATCCCCATGTCCATCGTGTCGGTGTACATCACCTACGCCGACACGCTGCTCTACCCCTTCTACGCCACCGCGCCGCGGGTGTGGGGCATCACGCCCATGAACGATCAGCTCATCGGCGGGCTGATCATGTGGATCCCGGGCGGGCTGTTCTTCTACGGCATCATCTCGGTAATCTTCTTCCGTTGGCAGCAGCGGGACGGAGTCGAGACGCAAGCCGGCGCACAGGTCGATTACGCGCTGACCACGGCCAAGTAGCGCCGGCACGCGTTGCGGGCTCTGCCGCGACAAGTCTTTCTTCCTGGGCTGATCCTCGGTACCAATGTTGCCCGCTCATCCGGCATGATCCTGTCATTTGCACGAGCGCGGCAGAGCACGCTGCTGCTGGCGCTCGCGATCGTCGCCGCGCCGGCCGCCGCTGTCGCGCAGCAGCCGTCGCTCCGCGCGGCCACGGTATCCTCCGAGAAACCGGCTGCCACGCGGCCCAAACGGCGCGCTGCGAAGAACACGAAAAAGTCGGCACGCAAGAGCGCCGCGACCAGGAAGCGCGCGCCCGCCGGTCCCGCGTGGACGTCGCCGCGCGGCGCCGAGGCGCTGGCGAGCGACGTGGGCGCCGCGCTCGCGAGCCACACACGCAGCGGCCAGTGGGGCGCCATCATCGTATCGCTCACGCGAGGCGACACCCTGTTCGAGCAGAACGCCGACGCGCCGATGCAGCCCGCCTCGACGATGAAGATGTACACGTCGGCGATCGCGCTCGACCACTTCGGCCCCGATCACACGTTTCGCACGCCCGTGCTCCGCGACGGGCAGATCGGCCCCGACGGGACGCTCACCGGGAGTCTCTACCTGAAGGGCGTCGGCGATCCGTCGTTGAGCCCGCGCTTCTGGAAAGACGAAGAGCCGATGGACGTGCTCGCCAAGCAGATCGCCGCCGCCGGCGTGAAGCACGTGCGCGGCGACATCGTCGGCGACGCCACGGCGTTCGACGACCAGCTCGTGCCAGACGGTTGGAAGACGAGCTACCTCGGCGCGGCCTACGCCGCGCGCGTGTCCGCGCTCTCGCTCGACGAGAATCTCGTCTGGGTGGTCGTGCAGCCCAACGGGAAGTCCGCATCGGTGACGCTCGATCCCGCGACGACCGCGATGCCGGTCGAGAGCTCGGTGCGCGTGACGGGCGGCAGCGGCGGCCGCATCAGCGCATCGCGCCGGCCGGACGGCAGCATCAGCGTGCGGGGCAGCATCGGCGCGCGCTCCGGGCCGCTCAAGTACTCGCTCGTCGTCGACAATCCGCCGCTGTTCGCCGTTGGCGCGCTGCGCGCCTCGCTGCAGAAGCTGGGGATCAAGGTGGACGGACAGACGCGGCTCGGTCCCACGCCGGCCGGCGCCGCAGAAGTCGCGTCGATCGCGTCACCGCCGCTGTCGCAGATCATCGGCGAGATGGACCGCGAGAGCATCAATCTCTACGCGGAGCTGCTGTTCCGCGAAACGGAACATGACGCCACGAAGCAGGTCGGCTCGGCCGCGAACGGCCTCGCGTACCTGCGGCACTTTCTGTCGAGCAAGGTCGGCACCTCGCCCTCGGTCGTCGACGTATCAGACGGCAGCGGGCTGTCGCAGCTCGACCACGTGACGCCGCGCTCGATGGTGCGGCTGCTCGGCTTCGTGCATCACGCCGACTGGGGCCCGGTCTTTCACGCGGCGCTGCCGGTCGAGGGCGAATCGGGAACGCTCCGCCGTCACGGCAAGGGCGCGCCGTCCCGCGGCAACCTGCACGCGAAGACCGGCACCACCAACACCGTCGCCGCGCTCGGCGGCTACGTGACCGCTCGCAACGGCGAGGTGCTGGCGTTCTCGCTCATCTACAACGGCGCGGACCGCTGGAACGCGAAGGCCGCCATGGACCAGATCGGCGCCACGATGGCGTCGTTCGTGAGAGAGTAGCGGCTCGCGCGGGCGCCTACGATTCCTTGATGTCGATCCCGCGCTTGCGCAGCGCGTCGATGTACGGCACCGCAGGAATGCACTCGTCCGGCGTGTGCACGCCCGCCGGCTTCACCTCGCCGCGCGCCTGCATCAGTCCGGTGATCGAGAGCGAGTAGCCGGTCGTCCGCATCATCGCGCTGATGTGGTGCTCGGTGTCGTATCGATCGACGAGCTCGAACGTCTTCGCCGCCGCCTTGCCGCCCTTCTTCCCCGAGACCACCACGCGAAGCGCCACGAGGTCGTGCCCGTTCGGCTTGTGGAGCTTGGGGAGCACCGACGCGATGAACGCGTCGCGCGGCACGACCTTCGTTCCCTTCACGTCCACCGGATCGAGGCTCAACAGCCCCATCTCGCGCACGTCGGCCATGAGCTTCGCGTGGCCGGGGTAACGAAGCGTCTTGTACTCCATCGTCGGGACCTTGTCCTCGTACCGGAACGCCATGGTCGAGAGGCCGCCCGCCGTGTGAAACGCCTCGAGCTCCGCAAAGTCGAAGTGCACCGGCTCGATCTCCGAGAGCGCCGGCACCTGCGTGCGCTTCTTGTTCCGGAGCACCCACGAGAGCGTCGTGTAGTAGTCGAGCGCACCCTCGAGGGAGTAGACGAGCATGTAGTTGAGCGGCGGCTCGGGATGCTGCGGCAGGCCGCCGACGAAGATCTTCACCGAGTCCACGCTGTCGAGCTGCTCGATCCCGTATTGCGCGAGGATGTTCACCATCCCGGGCGCGAGGCCGCAGTCGGGCACGACGGTGATGTTCTTCCGCTTGGCCTCGGCGTCGAGCTGCTTCTGCTTGAACACGATCTCCGTGTTGCCGCCCAGATCGCAGAAGTGGACGCCCGCCTCGACAGCGAGCGCGGCCATGTCGTAATTGAAGTAGTACGGGATCGCGCTCATCACCGCGTCGGATTCGCGCATCGCGCCGAGGACAGCCTCGCGATCGCGCACGTCGAGCGGCGTCGGCAGCAGCCGCGGCCCCGAATAGGGCGCGAGGAAATCCGGGAGATGATCGACGTGAATATCAGCCAGTCGCACTTCGGCGACGTCCTTGTCGTGCAACAGGTCGTACGCGCACGCCGACCCCTGCAACCCGGCACCCAACACGAGCATCCGCATTCCGCCGTTTCTCCATGAGTTGCGAGTTCATGAGAAACCTATATTGGGCCAGGAGCACTCGGCACCCACGCGCGAGCACGAACTTCGCACGATGCATAACGCATGAATGAGTCATCAATCGGCGCGGAGTGGCGCGCGCATCTGCTCGACGACGATGAGGGCATCGCGCGCGTGCTCGAGCGCACCAGGCGCATCGCGGTGCTCGGCATCAAGATCCATCCCGATCGGCCGGCGTACTACGTGCCCGAATACGCGCAGCGCGCGGGGTTCGAGATCGTGCCGGTGCCGGTGTACTACCCCGAGGCGACGGAGATCCTCGGTGAACGGGTGTATCGCACCGTATCCGCCGTCCCCGGCGAGATCGACATGGTGAACGTGTTCCGCCGTCCGAGCGACATCCCGCAGCACCTGGACGACATCATCGCGAAAAAGCCCGGGTGCGTGTGGATGCAGGCGGGCATTCGGAACGACGAGGCCGCGGAGCGGCTCGCGCGCGCCGGGATCGACGTCGTCCAGGATCATTGTCTCATGGTGGAGCTGCGCCAGCACGGGTACCCGCCTACGGCTCGATGACGATCTCGCCGCGGCGCGCGATGTAGTCCCACGGACGCTCGCGCAAAAGCGCGGCGATTGGCGGTGCCGAGAGGCTGAGCCATCCGCCGGCGCGCAGCACCTGGATATCATATCCGAGCGCGAGCGACGGCAGCGAGGTGCCCGCCGGCATGCGCGGCCGTGCGCCCGGATTCGCCGATTCCACGTACAGCCATACGCGCGCGCCACGCGGATCGAAGCGCGGCGCGAATCGCGCGAGCTCGCCGAGCCCGATCACCACCGCGTCGCCGCCGTGCGACAGCGTCACCGGCACGTTCGTGATCGTCATGCGGCCGAACGCGATCGAGTCCACGGCCGCAATCGCCGAGCGCGAGGTCGCGCCAGGGCCGAACGTGCGAAGCGAGCGCGCGACGCGCGTCGTATCGCCGATCACGATGCCGCGCACCTGCGCGCTCAGCGTCGCATCGTATGGCCGGCCGTCGATCCGCACGAGCACACGGCCGAGCGACACGGTGTCAGCCGACGCATGGAACGGTGCGGCGACGATCGAGTCCGGCGCGATGACGCGGCTGTCGTGCGCGTCGAGCCAGCGTGCGCGCGCGCGCTCGGCGGGCGAGGCGGTTGCGAGCGCGGCGAGCTTGTCGTACTGCGCCGTCGCCAGATACACCGGAACGAGATCGGCACCGATGAGCGACGCGTCCCCGCCGAAACGAATCGCTTCCTCGAAGAGCGTCCCGCCCACCCGCGGCGCGCCACGCTCCACGAGGTAGCGTCCGAGCGCCCGTCGGGCACTTGGGTCGTGGGGCCGCACGCGCGCGGCGGCATAGTAGACGGATTCGGCACGCGACAGCGCGCCCGCGGCGAGCAGCGAATCGGCGGCGCGCACGGATTGGGCGCGCAATGTGGACGCGCTCGCGACGATTAGCGGCGCGACGAGCGCCAGCGACTTCACGACGGATGACATCGATTGAAGGACGGCACGCGGCCGCGGGCGGTAACGCCGGCCGCGAACCGCTCAGCGCGGCGCGACTGTGAATCGCGCGAGAAGCACGACGTCCGGATCGAGTACGACCGACGCGGGCGCCGTCGCGAGCGGGATGCGCGCCTCGACCGGCGCGCTCGACGCGTCGGACAGTTGAATCGTCGTACGGTGCGCGACGCCGCTCGAGTCGATCGCCGCGATCGTGAGCGGCGCACGGTAGGCGCCGAACGGCCCGCCTTGCGTGACGTCGACGACCACCTCGTGCGCGGCGGCATCGTACGACCATGCGGCCGTGATCTCCGGATATCCGGGACGGCGCAGCCATTGGTTGAAGAACCAGTCGAGCTTCTGCCCGGACGCGCGCTCCATCGCCTGCTCGAGATCGTCCGTGACCGCGGTCGCGTTGTGGTGCGCGGCGTAGTAGTGCCGCAGCGCATCGAAGAAGGCGCCCTCGCCGACCTGCGCCTTCAGCATGTGCAGCACGAACCCGCCCTTCTCGTAGCTGTTGCGATCGAGCAGCGCGAGCAGGTTCGTCTCGATCGTGTCGATCACCGGGCGCTTGGTCACGGCCATCGTGTCGGCGAGCACGGTGCGCCGGATGCGCGCCATCGTCACGCGGAACGCGCTGTCGCCGCGCGCCGCGCGATCCCAGAGCGCGGCGAAATACGTGGCGAACCCCTCGGAGAGCCAGAGGTGCGGCCAGTCGCGCTCCGTGACCGCGTCGCCGAACCACTGATGCGCGGTTTCGTGCGCGATCAGATCGTCGTTCATCGTCCCGCGCCGGAACGTGTTGTCGGCGTAGAAGATCTCGCTCGCGTTCTCCATCCCGCCAAAGCGCGTCGACGATTGCAGGTGCGCGAGCTTCTCGTACGGGAACGGCCCGATGAGACTCGAGAAGAGCTGCACGATCTCGCCCGCGCGCGCGAACGGGCCGGGCGCGAAGTTCGCCTGTTCCGGCGCCGTGTACACGTACTGCGGTACGCAGCGCTGCAGGGCCGCGAGGCCGCAATCCGTGTCGCCCAGGTCGTATCGCGTCAGCGGCGCGGCGGCGATCACCATCAGGTACACGGGAATCGGCTGCGTCTCGCGCCACGTCCACTCGGTACGATCCCGCCCTTCGGCGTCGCGCACCGCTTTCTGGCCGACCAGCTTCCCGTTGGCGACCACGGTCTCGCTCGCCGGCGCGCGCACGCGCCAGGTCACCGTCGCCTTGTCGCTCGGGTGATCGATGCTCGCGATCCAGTGCCGCCCGCGATTCGGCCAGTTGTCGCCGAAGTACGTCCAACGGCCGGCGCTGTCGGTGCGGACGATCAGCCCGTCCTTCACGGCTCCGCCGTACGACACCACGACGTCGAACGCGCGGCGCTCGGGCCGCGGCGGCAGCGGGACGTGCACCTCCGCCGGCGTCTGCACGAACTTCACGGGCGTGCCATTCACCGTGACGCGGTTGACCGTGAGGTCGAGCAAGTCGAGGACGAGCGTGTCGGCCCGCTCCACGCGCGCGACGGTGATCGCGTCGTTCACCGCGATCGTCGATCCGGTGTCCGGGAGATCGATCGTGATCGCGTAGTCGCGCACGTCGAACGCCGGCCGATACGGCCGCGGGCTCTGCGCGCCGACCGCGCTCGCACACAGCACGCTCACGATCGACGCGGCCGCGAGCCGTTTCACGTCACGCGCGCTCACCGGCCGAACAGCTTGCCGAGCAGGCCGTTGTCCGGCGCGCGCTCCGCGGCGGCCGCGGCGAACGCCTCCGCAAACTCCGGCGTCGTCTGATAGCGATCGTCCGGATTGCGCGACATCGCCTTGTTCAGCACGCGCTCCACGGATTCGGGGAGATCGAGCTCGGGGCGCATCTTCCGCAGGGAAATCGGCTCGCTCCGGAGCCGCGCGATCATCATCTCCTGCTGCGTGCGACCCTGGAACGGCAGCTTGCCGGTGAGCATCTCGTACGTCATCAGCGCGAGCGAGTAGATGTCCGTGCGCGCATCGAGCGGCTTGCCGCGCAGCTGCTCCGGGCTCATGAACTCGGGCGTGCCGAGGATGATCCCGGTGGCGGTGAGCTTCTGCAGCTCTGCGCCGGCCTTCCGTTCCTTCGCGAGCCCGAAGTCCATGACCACCGCGCGATCGACGCCGTCCGGCCCCTTGCTCACCATCACGTTCTCGGGCTTCAGGTCGCGGTGCACGATCTTGAGCTCGTGCGCCACGTGCAGCCCCGCCGCCATGTCGCGCAGCAGCCGCGTGGTCTCGTCGAGCGGGATGTGGCCGAGCCGATTCGTGCGGTCGGCGAGGATCTCGCCCTCGACGAACGGCATGACCACGTACACCAAGCCGTGCTCGGTCTCGCCGAGCCGGATGATGTGACAGACGTTCGGATGCGCCAGCCGCATGCCGAGCGCCGCCTCGCGCCGCAACCGCGCCATCGCGTTCGTATCCTGCGACAGCGCCGCCGAGAGCACCTTGATCGCGTAGCGTTCACGCGTCGACACGTCGGTCGCGAGGTACACGAACGACATGCCGCCCTCGCCGATCTTCTTCACGATCTCGTAGCGGCCCTGCAGCGTCTGCCCCACGAGGTTTGCGTGCGTGACCGGCGCGTCGCCCTCCGTGCGCGCCAGCGCCGCCGTCGATCTCGGCGTGCTCGCGACGGGCGACAGCGGCGTCGGCGGCGTCAGCGTGCTCGTCGCCACGGCCTGCCCGAGCAGACGCGTGCCGTCGCGCGTGCAGAAGCGCGCGTCGTCGGGATACGTGGTGCCGCAGCTTGGGCAACGGTTCATCAGGTACGCACCTGGTTGCGACCGCCGGACTTGGCGCGGTAGAGCGCCTCGTCGGCCCGGGCGAAGAGATCCTCGGTCGAGGCGACGCGCGAGGAGGGAAAACTGGCGATCCCCACACTGACCGTCAAATGCACGGGCCGCTCGGCCCCCACGTCGAACGTCTGGTGCGCGATCCGCTCGCGCAACCGTTCCGCGAACACCGTCGCCCCTTCCGTCGACGTCTCGGGCAGAATCACCACGAACTCCTCGCCTCCGTAGCGCGCCACGACGTCCACCTTGCGCACCGCGTCCTCGAGCAGCGCGCCGAGCTGGCGCAGCACGCTGTCGCCCGCGAGGTGCCCCGCCGTGTCGTTGATCTGCTTGAAATGATCGACGTCGAGCAGCAGCAGCGTGAGTGCTGAATCGAAACGTCTGGCGCGGTCGACCTCGGCGCCGAGCCGGTCGAGCAGCGCGCGGCGGTTGAGCACGCGCGTGAGCGGATCCGTCGTGGCGAGCGCCTCGAGCCGCCGGTTGTCGGCGCGCGTCGTCTCGAGCGCCTGTGCGCGGCGAATGGCCGCCACCGCCGCGCGGATCACCACGTCGGCGAACTCGACGTCCTCGGACGTCAGCGTCCGCTCGAATCGATCCGTGCGCAGGAACAGCACACCCGCACGCCACCGGTCGATCGTGAACGGAATGGTGACCACGGAGCGGATCTCGACCGACTTCCCTTCCGCGGCCCACGCGGCGCGCACGGCGTCGAAGAGCGGATGCGTTCGCGCGTCCTCGACGAGGATCGGCCGTTCCGACTCGAGCGCGGCGCGAATCTCGGGGAATTGCTCGAGCCGGATCTCCACGTCGCGCACCGTGGAATCCTCGAGCGCGGCGGCGACGGTGCCCACCATGTCTCCCTGGCGTGCGAGGATCACCGAGCAGTGCGAGATCTCGAGCGCACGCGCCACGCGCCGCGCGAGGATGCGATAGATCTCGTTGGCCGAGAGCTCGCCCGTGACCTCGTGGAGAATGTCGACCAGCCGGCGATTGCTCGCCGCGTCGCCGCGCGCCCGCTCGAGCTCGGCCGCGGTGTCGCGGAGCGCCGCGCGCGCCGCGCGGATCTGGCCGCTCGCGCGCAACTGCGTGCGCACGCGCCCGAGCAGCTCCGGCACGCGATACGGCTTGCTCACGCAGTCGTCGACGCCCCACGGCAGGCCCGCGCCGCCGTCCTCCACCGCCGCCCACGGCGCGGTGACGACCACGCGCACGTCGTGCCAGCGGTGGTCCGCGCGGAGTTGTCCGATGATGCCGCCGTCCCGCCGCACGACGTCGCCGTCGATGAGAATCAGATCGGGAATGGCGCGCGCGATCGCGGCGAACAGCTCGTCGCGATCGGCCACGGCCGTGACGGCGTATCCCTGCTCGCGCAACAACCACGCGAGCGCGCCCGCGGCGACCGGGTGTGCTTCGGCAACGAGAACGTGTCCCGCCCGATCACCCGGCGAGAAGTTCACGGAGTCCATCCCACTCGATGTTCCCGCCGCTCAGAATCGCGACCGTCGGGCCGCGTGGCGTGAACGTGCCCGTCATCAACGCCGCGATGGTGATCGCGCCGCTCGGCTCCGCCACGAGCTTCATCCGATCGAGGAGCAGCCGCATCGCACCGCAGAGCGCGTCGTCGTCCACCTGGACGACGTCGTCGAGAAACCGCTGGTGGTGCTCGAACGGAATCGCGCCCACCTGCGTCGCGAGCAGCCCGTCCGCGAGGCCGGGCGTGTACGCGATCTTCACCGGCTTGCCCGCGGCGCGCGCCGCGGTCAGCTTCGCCGAACCCGTCGGCTCGACGCCGATCACGCGCGCCTTGGGCAGCCGCAGCTTGATCGCGGTCGCCACGCCCGCGCTGAAGCCGCCGCCACCCACCGGCACGAGCACCGATTCCACGTTCGGCAAATCGTCCGCGATCTCGAGCCCCACCGTGCCCTGCCCGGCGATGATGAATTCGTGATCGAACGGCGGCACGAGCGTGAGCCCGTGTTCGCGCGCCAGCTCGTCGGCGCGCGCCGCGCGGTCGAGCGTCGTCGTGCCCGCGAGCTCCACGTTGGCGCCGAGCCGTTCGGCGCCCGCGCGCTTGGCGGCCGTCACGTTGGTCGGCATCACGACGGTCGCCGGTACGCCGAACAGCCTGGCCGCGAGCGCGACCGCCTGCGCGTGGTTCCCCGACGACGGCGCGATCACGCCGCGTTTCCGAATTTCCGGATCGATGCGCGAGAGAAAGTTGTACGCGCCGCGGAACTTGAACGCGCCGCCGCGCTGCAGCATCTCGGGCTTGATCCAGATCGGGGCGCCGAGGCGCTCACTCAGACTGTCGAAGGGAAGGAGCGGCGTGCGCACGGCCACGGGCGCGAGCGCGCGCGCGGCGGCCTCGAGGTCGCCGAGAGAGACGAACGGCATGTCGGTCAAGAGAAAACTCGGTTGCGGCCCGCGGTCTTGGCTTTGTAGAGCGCGTTGTCGGCTTCCTTGAGCAGCATCTCCGACGAGATCGGATCGCCGCCGCGGCCGAGCGCCACGCCGATCGAGATCGTGATGCTCATCGGCGTTCCCGGCGGCCCGAAGGTATAATCGTCGACGCGCCGGCGCAGCCGCTCGGCGAACGTCAGCGCGCCCTGCCACCCGGTGTCCGGCAGCACGATCACGAATTCGTCGCCGCCGAAGCGCGCGACGGCGTCCGTGTCGCGCGCCGTCGACTTGAAGATCCCCGCGAGCTGCTGCAGCACGACGTCGCCCACGGGATGCCCCTTCGAGTCGTTGATCTCCTTGAAGTGGTCGAGCTCGATCGCCGCCACGGCGACCGTCGACCCGCGGCGGCGCGCGTGGCGCAGGTCGCCGCGGAGACGCGACTCGAGCGCGCGCCGGTTCATGCAGCCCGTGAGCGGATCGCTCCCGATCTGCTCCGCCAGCCGCTCGTGCATCGACTGGAAGCTCCGCGCGAGGAGCGTGAGCTCGTCCGGCCAGCGCTCGGCGCCGAGCTGCGGCAGCGACGCCGCCTCGCCGCGCTCCACCACCTTGCAGTACATGCGGAGCGAGTCCATGCGCTCGCGGAAGCTGCCGAACGTGTAGATCAGCACCGTGCTGATGAGCGCGAACAGCGTCACGTTGAACGCGATCGCCATCGTCGTCGCGCGCGCGCCGCCGACGAACGGCGGCACCGCGAGCGTCGCCACGAGATACGCGACGACCGTCAGCCCGGCCGACAGGAGGCCATGCCGCCGGCCGAAGTAGAACACGCCGAGCTGCATGGACAGGAACCCGAGCAGCAGGATGCGATGCATCTGCTGCGGGGGGCTCGTGAGATAGACGAAGCCGGAGAGCGTCGCGATGTCGGCGGTCAGCAGCAGCGACGGGAACCACGCCTCGATGGCGCGGGAGCTCGATCGCTGGAGCGCCCATGCGGTCGCCATGACGACGGCCACATACCCGAACGAGAGGAGCGCGATCGGGATCAGCGCGTCATCGATTGTGGAGCTGAAGACGAGCGACAGCAGGACCATCGCGCCGAGGGCGAGATAGCGCACCCAGCGCTGCCAGAGGAGCACCTCGCGCCGCAGGGTGGCCTGCTCGGCGACCAGTGCCTCACTCAACTCGATCGAGATGAGCGGGAGCTCCTGCGTCACCCGCGCGGAGAGCTGCGGCGGGGCGGCAGGTGGGCTCATCGTCGACTCATCACGCTGCAAACGGACCGAGGAAGACATCGAGATTCCGGAGAGGCCACTAAGCTACAGCCCACGCCGGCGCGCGGAAAGATTAGCGGCCGCCACATTTTGTTACACGCGAAGAGGGACCGATGGCTGCCATCGGTCCCTCTTCGGTTCGTGCAAAATGCGAGAGCAAAATGCGAGAGCGGCGCCGCGTTATTCCTCGTCGCCCTCGGGTCCCACCGCCAGCGGCTCGCCCGGCTCCTCGCCGGCCTCGGTCTCGTCGTCCGGCACCACGCGCGCGACGTCCGTCACCAGATCGTCGTTGTCCAGATTCACCAGTTTCACGCCCTGCGTGTTGCGGCCGGCCACGCGAATGCCCTTCACCGGCATGCGGATCGCCACCCCGTGCTTCGTGATGAGCATGAGCTCATCGTCCGGCAGGACCTCCTTGATCGACACGGCGTCGCCGGTCTTGTCGGTGCGGTGCACGGTGATGATGCCCTTTCCGCCACGCTTCTGGACGCGGTACTCGTCGATCGGCGAGCACTTGCCCATGCCCTTCTCGGTGACGACGAGCAGGTTCGCCTCGCGCTTGATCACCACCATGCCGATCACCTGATCGCGCGGTCCGAGCTCGATGCCCTTCACGCCGGTGGTGTCGCGCCCCATCTCGCGCACGTCCTGCTCGTGGAACCGGATCGACAGGCCGTGCCGCGTGGCGAGCACGATGTCGTTCGTGCCCGTGGTCACCTGCACGTCGATCAGCTCGTCGCCGTCCTCGATCTTGATCGCCTTGATGCCGTTCGAGCGGACGTTGGAGTACTGCGAGAGCGCGGTCTTCTTCACCGTGCCCTTCTGCGTCACGAAGAGCAGGAACTGATCTTCGGGGAACTCGCGCACGGTCTGGATCGCCGAGACCTTGGTGTCCGGCGACACGTTGATCATGTTGACGATCGGCTTGCCCTTGGCGGCGCGCCCCGCCTGCGGGATCTCGTGCACCTTGAGCCAGAAGCAGCGGCCGTCGTCGGTGAACACGAGCACGTAGTCGTGCGTCGACGCCACGAAGAGGTGCTCCACGAAATCCTCTTCCTTGAGCGTCGCGCCGTTGTTCCCGCGGCCGCCGCGGCGCTGCTTCTTGTACGTCGAGACCGACGTGCGCTTGATGTAGCCGGAGTGCGAGATGGTGACGACCATCTCCTCTTCGGCGATCAGGTCCTCGATCGTGAACTCGCCCTCGTCGCTCGTGATCTCGGTGCGGCGCTCGTCGCCGTACTTCCGGGCGATCTCCTGCAGCTCACCCTTGAGCACGGCCATGCGCTTCTCCTTCGACTCGAGCAGCGCGCGCAGATCCTTGATCAGCGCGCGGACTTCCTTGAGCTCTTCCTCCAGCTTCTCGATCTCGAGGCCGGTGAGCTTGGCGAGGCGCATGTTGAGGATCGCCTCGGCCTGCCGCTCGGAGAGCTTGAACCGCTTCTGCAGCTGCGCGTTCGCGGTCGGCGTGTCCTCTGCCTTGCGGATGACCTTGATCACTTCGTCGATGTTGTCGACGGCGATCTTGAGGCCCTCGAGGATGTGCTCGCGCTCGAGCGCCTTGTCGAGGTCGAACTGCGTGCGCCGGACGATGATCTCGTGCCGGTGGTTGATGTAGTGCTCCAGGATCTCGCGGAGCGGCATCACCTTCGGCACGAGGCTGCCCGTCTTCGGGTCCGGCACCAGCGCCAGCATGATGACGCCGAACGTCGACTGCATCGCTGTATGCTTATACAGTTGATTCAGGACGACGCGCGGGATGGCATCGCGCTTCAGCTCGATCACGATGCGCATGCCGTCCTTGTCGGACTCGTTGCGCAGGTCGGAGATGCCCTCGAGCTTCTTGTCGCGCACGAGCTCCGCGATGTTCTCGATGAGCTTGGCGCTGTTGACCTGGTACGGGATCTCCGTGACCACGATCTGCGACTTGTTCGAGGACTCCTTCTCCTCGATCACCGCGCGCGCGCGCATCACGATGCGGCCGCGGCCCGTCTCCTGGTAATCCTTGATCCCCGCGCGGCCGTAGATGTAGCCGCCGGTCGGGAAATCCGGTCCCTTGATGAACTTGCGGAGATCGGCGATCGTCGCGTCCGGGTTGTCGATCATGTGGACGATGGCGCTCACCACCTCGCGCAGGTTGTGCGGCGGGATGTTGGTCGCCATGCCCACTGCGATGCCCGACGAGCCGTTGACGATCAGATTCGGGATGCCCGCCGGCAGCACCGACGGCTCCTCGAGGTGGTCGTCGAAGTTGGGAACGAAGTCGACGGTGTTCTTGTCGATGTCCGCCAGCATCTCGACGGCGATCGGCATCAGCCGCGCTTCGGTGTAGCGGTACGCCGCCGCCGGATCGCCTTCGACCGAGCCGAAGTTCCCCTGCCCGTCGATCAGCGGATAGCGCAGCGAGAAGTCCTGCACCATGCGCACGAGCGCGTCGTACACGCTCGAGTCGCCGTGCGGGTGATACTTGCCGAGCACGTCGCCGACCACGGTCGCGGACTTCTTGTACGGACGTCCGGGCACGAGCCCCGTGTCGAACATCGAGTACAGCACGCGCCGGTGGACGGGCTTGAGACCGTCGCGCACGTCTGGCAGCGCGCGCGACACGATGACGCTCATCGAGTAATTGATGAACGACTCTTTGATCTCCTCGTCGATCAGGCGCGGGAGAATCCGTTCGCGATTGTTCGGTGCGGTCATGTCGGAGAGGTATTCGGCTGGCGGCAAAACGGCCCGCATTCACGCCGTCTGGGCGCGAAAAAAAGGGGCCGAAACTGGGGACGTTCCGAGACCCTGAAATCTACCCGAAAACACAGCGAAGCGCAATGGAGTGGCGTGCTCGCAAATCATTGCACCACAACAGCTTACAACACGGCAAATCGGCCGGCTCGAGCACGTGAAAAAAGGCGCCCGCGGAGGGCGCCTGCAGCCGAGCGACTTTAGAAATGTCTAAACGCCGCTCTACGGCGAACCGGACGAGGTCGGCGGCGTGCGCCGGCGCGCTTCCGCCGCCCGGATTGCCTCTTCTTCCGCGTTGAGCTCGGCCTCCGCCTGCGCTTCGGCTTGCCGCTCGCGCGCCGCCGCTTCCTCGCGCTCGCGGCGATAGCTCTCGTACCACTCGCGCGTGATCTCGCCGGCCAGCTCGCGGTTGCCGAGCCCGAACGACAGCGCCAGCGCCAGCGCGATCGCGCCGAACAGGATCGCGAACGCGGTCGTCACGATGTCCGTTGCAATGCCGAGCTCCTGCAGCGCCATGAAGATCGCGAGCAGGATCACGCCGCCCCGGCCAAGCCGCGCGAGCGCGCGCCCGCCGTGCACCGCGCCCGCCGACGCGGCGATCAATCCGCCCACGAACCCGCCGAGCACGATGCCGACGAGGATGATCACGATCGCCGCGATCACGCTCGGGATGTAGCTCACGAGCGTCGACACCACGTTCGCGAGCGAGTCCAGCCCGAGCGCGTTGGCCGCGAGCAGGATCACCGTGAACATCACCAGCCAGAACACGAGGTTCGCGAGCACGCGCGTGGGGTTCACGTGCGTGCCGGACCGCTCGACGGCCTGGATCACGCCGCCGCGCTCGAGCAGGTGGTTGAAGCGGATCCGCCGCAGCCCGCGCTCGACGAGCTTCTCGAGGACCTTCGCGAGCAGATAGCCCGCGAACACGATCACGACCGCGCCGAGGAGGGCTGGCAGCATCTCGCCGATGACGCTCGCCGCGCTGGCGCTCAGGCGATCGCCGAACGTGGACGTGGTGTCTTGTAGTAGCATGTGCGCTGGAATCTACCGTGAAGCGCCAGTCACGCCACCGGGATCGACGCCGCTCAGGTGCGCGTGCCCCGCTTCACGTCGAAGATGACGCTGCGGCGGCACGTCGGGCAAATCAGCCACTCGCGCCGGCGCGAGTAGCCCAGCCCGAACGAGCCACCGCCGATGCTGCGCGCCGTCATCGTCGTGCCGTCGCGGGGACACTTGGGCATCTCGCCGCGCGCGTAGATCGCGCGGATCGCGCGCTCCTCGTCCGGCTCGTACCGTGCGTGCTCGTCGCTCATGACACACGCACCACGATCTTGCCGAACTGCGCCTCGCTCGCCAGCCGCTCGAACGCGGCACGGCCGTTCTCGAGCGAGAACACGCTGTCGATCGGCGGCAGCAGCCGCCCCGCACGAAGCTCGTCGACGATCGCGTCGAACTCGGCGTCGTTGCCCATCGTCGAGCCCATGAGCGTCCACTGATTCCAGAACATGCGCCGCACGTCGGTCTCGACGAGCGGCCCCGACGTCGCGCCGCAGGTCACGAGTCGTCCGGCGCGGCCCAGCGCGAGCAGCGACTGCGGCCAGGTCGCGCGCCCCACGTTGTCGATCACCACGTGCACGCCGCGCTTGCCCGTCCGCTCGCGAATCACCTTCGCGACCTCGACCGCGTTGCGATTCAGCAGCTCGTCGGCGCCCATCTCGCCCGCGCGCCGCAGCTTCTCCGCGCTCGACGACACCGCCCACACGCGCGCGCCGATCTGCTTGCAGATCTGCAGCGCCGCGAGCGCCACGCCGCCGCCGATCCCCCACACGAGCACGTCCTCGCCGGGTTGCACGCGCGCGCGTGTGACCACCATGCGCCATGCGGTGAGCGTGGCCAGCGTGAACGCGGCCGCGTGCTCCACGGAGATGCTCGGCGGAATCGCGCGCACGTTGGCGGCGGGCACCACGATCTGCTCGGCCATCGTCCCGGGCAGGTGCTCGCCGAGCAGCTTGAAGTGCGGACACAGCGGCTGTTCGCCCGCGCGGCAGTACTCGCACGTCCGGTCGCTGATGCCGGGGTTCACGACCACGTAATCGCCGACCGCGACGTGGTCGACCGCGCTGCCGACGGCGTCGACGATGCCGCACGCGTCGGCGCCGAGGATCCACCGGGGCGTGATCGTGACGCCCGGCAGTCCCGACACGACGAACAGATCGAGATGGTTCAGCGCCGCGGCGCGAACCCGGATGCGCACGTCGGTCGGCGCGCGCAGCTCGGGGGCCGGCAGATCGTCGCGCCACTCGACGCGATCGAGTCCGCCGTGCTCGGAGATGGTCAGTGCGTTCACTCTGGGATCGTTATATTCTGGCTGGAGTGAAGTCTACGTATCGCCCCGTTTCCTTGTCGACCTGCTCGTCATGACCGCGATCAAAGTTCCGCCGCTGGGTGAATCGATTGTCGAGGCCACCGTCTCGCGCTGGCTGAAGAAGGAAGGCGACCCCGTCGCGCCCGGCGACACGCTGGTCGAGCTCGAGACGGACAAGATCACGGTCGAGGTGCCGGCGCTGAACGGCGGCGTGCTGACCAAGCGCGCGCACGCCGAAGGCGATGTGGTGCACGTCGACGACCTGCTCGCCGAG
>DASZUN010000228.1:0-4681 GCA_035547615.1 Gemmatimonadaceae bacterium
GCCCAGCGACACGGCCACCATCGCGTACTTCATGGGCGCGGACCGGGTGCGGATCCGCACGCCGGCGCGCGCTGGCGACGAGCTTCGGCTCGACGTCACGGTCCGGCAGTGGCGGCGCGGCATCTGTCGCACACACGGCATCGCCACCGTTGGAGATTCCGTGGTGCTCACGGCGGACCTCACGACCATCGTACGCCCGGCCTGAGCGCCACCGCGGGCGCGTCACTTTCTCCCCCCTCCGAGCGTCGTTATAATGACTCCGCCGACGACGGCTGGGGATTGGCGCGACGCTGTTCGCGCCCCGCCCGCGTTTCACCGCACCCAGGCACCGATCGGTGTCCAGCGATCCTTCCGCCGCCGGTCCCTCCAATCAGCCGCGCATCTCGGGCCCACTGGTCGAGGCGCTGCATGATCGGTACGCGATCGTGCGCGAGACGGGACGCGGTGCGTCGGCGACCGTCTATCTCGCCCGCGATCTCAAGCACGACCGGCTCGTCGCGCTCAAGACGCTGAATCCGGACGTGAGCCCCACGGCGGGCGAGCGTTTCCTGCGCGAGATCTCGGTGGCGGCGGGCATGCAGCATCCGCACATCCTGCCGATGTACGACTCCGGCATCGCGGACGGGCGGCTCTACTTCGTGATGCCGTTCGTCGACGGCGGCTCGCTGCGCCAGCGGCTCGAGGCGGAGCCGCGGATGCCGGTGCGCGACGCCCTGCGGGCGGCGCACGAGATCGCGATTGCGCTCGCCTTTGCCCATGACCAGGGTGTGGTGCACCGCGACGTGAAGCCGGAAAACATCCTGTTCTATCACGGGCACGCCTGCCTCGCCGATTTCGGCGTGGCGCGCGTGATGGAGCAGATGGACATGAGCGTGACCGGGCACGGCATGATCGTCGGCACACCGGCGTACATGAGCCCCGAGCAGCTCACGCACGGCGGCTTCGACGGCCGCAGCGACGTGTACTCGCTCGCCTGCGTGCTCTACGAGTCGCTGGCCGGCGTGCCGGCGTTCGCCGGCTCCACGCCGCAGGAGCTGCTGAGGCAACGCCTGAAGAACCCGCCGGAGCCGCTGCACGTGCACCGGCCGGACATTCCGCCCTTCGTTGATGATTTGCTCATGCGCGCGCTCGCGCCATCGCCGGACGCGCGCTATCCGGACGCACGCTCGTTCGCCGACGCGATCGAGTTCACGCTGCGCGATCTCGCGCGACCGCGGCGCTCCGGACCGCAGCGCGTGCTGCACCCGATGCCGCGGCACCCGCTGGCCTGGACCGGCGCGGTGGTGCTCGTCGTGGGGCTGAGTGCGCTCGCGGCGTCGCCGCTGCGTTCGACCATGGCCTCACGGCGTGCATCGAGCCACTCGGCGAGCAGCTCGTCGACGGTCGAGCACGCG
Source organism: Gemmatimonadaceae bacterium (assembly GCA_035547615.1). Lineage (GTDB taxonomy): Bacteria > Gemmatimonadota > Gemmatimonadetes > Gemmatimonadales > Gemmatimonadaceae > JAQBQB01. The sequence goes on from DASZUN010000228.1 coordinate 1,395, forward strand.
ATGGCGCTCGAGTTCGATCGCCGCACCGGCACGGACGCGTATCGGCTGGTCGCGGCGCAGCTCACGCGCGAGCGCAGCCAATTGCACGGCCGCGACTCGCTCCGCGCCGAAGGACTGATCGCGCTCGCCGAACGGGCGTATCCACGCGCATGTACGGCGTTCGACCGGCTGCGCGCGCTGGACTCGCTCGACGCGCAGGCGTGGTTCGGCCTGGGCGACTGCACCACGCTCGATTCGGTCGTCGTTCCGGACGCGAGCAGTCCGTCGCGCTGGCGCTTTCGCGCGAGTTGGCCGACCGGGGTGCGCGCGTACCGGCGCGCGACGAGCCTCGACCCCACGATCTACCAGCGGCTCGGCTACGCGACGCTCAGCAGGCTGCTGCCGACCAGCGCGACGCAGCTTCGCGGCGGTCGGCTCGCGACCGAGACCGGAATGACGTTCCTGGCGCTTCCCTCGATGAGCGGCGACACGGTCGCGTACATCCCCTATCGCGTAGCCGACTTCGCGAGCGGGAAAGGGGGCACCGCTCCGCCGAGTCAGCCCGAGGCGCTGCGCGAGAATCGCGAAACGCTCGCCGCCTTCGCGCGTGAATGGGTCGCGGCCGCTCCAAGCAACCCGGACGCGCTCGAGGCGCTCGCGTCGGCCGACGAATCGCGCGGCCTCCTCGGCGACAACGCCGAGGGTGCCGAGTCCGCGCTGCGGCGCGCGCGTACGGCGAGCGGGTCGCCGGAGCAGTCGCTGCGACTCGCGACCACCGAGGTGCGGCTGCGGCTCAAGCGCGGCGCGCTCGACTCGGCGCGCGCGCTGGCCGACTCGCTGCTCGCGAGCCATCTCGGCCCCGTGGATTCGCTGTCGATCGACGCCGCGGATCGGCTGGCCGGCCTCGCCGCATTCACCGGGCGCGTGGACCGCGCGGCCGCGCTCCGGGCGCGCGCGCTCACGGAGCAGAACGCGAGCGCATCGATCCCGCCGCCGCTCGGCGCGGCCGCGGCGCGTTTCTTCGAGCGTGCGGCCGCCGGCGTGTGCGACGACTCGCTCCGCGCGGCGGTCGGCGGCATCGACACGCTGCTCGAGAGCTACACCCAGCCCAATCGGCGGGACGGCGTGCGGGCGCAGCTGCTCGCGCGCCCGATGTCGATCGCGTACGCGTGTCTCGGGACGCGCGCGTTTCAGGGCCTGCGTCCCGTCACGCCGCTCGACCGCGCCGAGCGCGCACTGGCCGCGCGGAACCTTCGCGCCGCGCAATCGATTCTCGACACGCTCGACACGATGCGTCGCGCCGGGCTGCCCGGCGACGTGTCGCTCGAGTTCACGGTCGAGGAGAGCTGGGTTCGCGCTGCGGCGGGCGACACCCTCGGCGCGATGCGGCATCTCGATCGCGTGCTGAACGCGCTCTCGACGCTCGGCGTGTACATCGTGCGGGACGATGCGCAGGCGGCCGCGGTCGGCCGGGCGCTCGCGCTGCGCGCCGAGCTCGCGGCCGGCGCGGGCGATCTGCAGACGCAGCACCGTCGCGCGCGCGAGGCGCTCCTCGTCTGGCGCCATGCCGATCCCGCGCTCGACCCCATGCTCGCGCATCTGCGCGCGCTCGCCGGACCCGGCAACCAGTAGCTGGCTGTTTCCTTCCGCGGCTCTGCCGCATACCGACACGAACAGGAGAGTCCAGGGTGACGAAGCCTTTGGGTTGGACCAGCGCGTGCGCGCTGTTATTGGGGTTGGCGGTCGCGTGCACCGGCGAGAAGAAGCCGGCGGCCAAGGACAGCACCGCGAGCACGAGCGCGAGCGCGGCGGCGGCCGCGGCGATGGTGGCCACGGCGCCGCCGCCCGGGGCGCCGGGCGCGCTCGCCAAGCCGCTCACTCAGTACAGCGGCGACGAGCTGTATGCGTTCGCGCATGGACTCAATTTCACCGGCGGCGTGGAGGCGCAGCGGCGGTGCCGCGGGCGCGCCGAGTGCGCCGGTGCGTCGCCGAGGATGTACACGCGCATGCGCGTCGACGCGGTGGACGGCGAGGACTCGTTGAGCGCCACCGGGCTGCCGGCGAACGGCGTGATCGCGGCGCGCGCGATCAACCGCGGGCAGGCGGCGGACAGCATCTACGGCACGCAGCCCGGGACGCAGTATGAGTATTATCTCATCGTGGTCCCCGGCACGGCGCAGGCGGCGAACTGGAAGCTGGAGGAGCTCACGACGACGGCGAACGGCCGCGCGCACCGGACGGTCAGCTCCGGCGTGGTGAAGGGCTGTGGCCATGCGTTCGTGCGCGGCGCGCGGGCCGCCTTCAAGACGTGCGCGCAGGCGGCGGCGATGCACAACGCGGCGCTCACGCTCGCGCCGCAGAGCGACCCGGTCGATCCGCCGATCTGGTTCGCGTGCGCGTACGGCTGCTGCATCGCGGACTCGTCCGCGGGCGCGTGATGCGGTCGTAGTGGGCAACCCCTCTCCGCCGGCGGGGTACTAAACGGCGGAGGGGATTGCCCATGAAACACACATCAGGATTGACTCACGGGCTGGCGGGCGCGGCACTGGCACTCTTCGCGTTCGCGGCCCCGGCGCATGCGGCCGTGAAGGTTCCGGCGGGTCCGCCGACCGGCCCCGTCCGTGTGACGGCTCGCGACGTCGACGCGGCCAACCAGAAGATCGCCGGCGCGTTTGGCGACCTCGCGAGCTGGTGGAACAGCACGTTCAGCGCGATCGGCGAGCAGTTCGCGACGCCGCGCATCGCGCGGTACGAAGGGGACGTCATGTCGGCGTGCGGCGTGATGAGCCAGGACAACGCCGAGTACTGTCCGAACAACAACACGATCTACTACGACGAGGTGTTCGTCGCCGGGATGCAGAAGGCCGCGGCGAACGCGCTCGGGACCGACGGCGACATGGCCGCGGTCGGCATCATCGCGCACGAGATGGGACACGCGGTCGCGATGCAGCTCGGCCACGAGTACCGTGACTCGTACTCGAACGAGGCGACGGCGGACTGTCTCGCGGGAGCGTTCGCGCAACACGCCCAGAAATCGGGCGAGCTCGAGAAGGGTGACATCGACGAGGCGTTCTACGGCATGTCGCTCTCGGGGGACCCGACGCCGCAGCCCACCGGCAATCGCCGGCTGGACCGGATGATCCAGGCGAGCCTGGCGCGCAACAGCCACGGCACGCGCGAGCAGCGCATGCAGAACTTCCGCACCGGCCTGAACGGCGGCGCGGGCGCCTGCCTGGACGAGCTGAGATAGAACTGGTATTACACAACTGAATGGCGGCCCGGCGCCTGCGCCGGGCCGCCATTCGCGC
>DASZUN010000229.1:0-9298 GCA_035547615.1 Gemmatimonadaceae bacterium
TCCGTCGCGTTCTTCATCGCCGTGCGCTGCGCCGCGTAGAACGCGGCGGTCAGCTCGACGAGCGCGCGATAGATCGCGTTGCGCACGTAGAGTGGCAGCAGCTCGCCGAGGATCGTCTCGGCGTTGGGCGAGAGGATGTAGTCCCGCTGCGTCGCACCCGCTGCCGGCGGCTGCACGGGCAGCACCTGCACGGTGCTCGGCGGCGCCGACAGAATCGACTTGAAGTTCGGATAGATCACGTATACCGCGTCGAGTTCGCCGCGCGCGAACCGCGCCATCAGATCGTTCACGATCTCCGCGGCCTCGTTCGCGCTGGGATAATCGCCGATGTCGGTGCGGCTGCTCGCGATCTCGCGGCCGAGGTACCGGAAGTAGCCCAGCCCCTTCTTGCCGACGCCGTGCAACTCGACCGCGACGCCATCGCCTTCGAGCCGGGCGATCGTCGCGCGCGTCTCCTTGATCAGGTTCGCGTTGAACGCGCCCGCGAGACCGCGGTTGGCGGTCATCATGATCAGCGCGGCGCGCTTCACCGTCGCCGGCTGGCGAAGCAGCGGAAAGCGCTCCGCGAGATCCGGCGAGTACAGGCTCGCGATCACCTCGCGCAGCGACTCCGCGTACGGCCGCGCCGCGGCGACGCGATCCTGCGTCCGCTTCATCTTCGAGGTCGCGACCATCTCGAGCGTGCGCGTGATCTTGCGCGTGTTCTCGACGGACTTGATGCGACCCTTGAGTTCTCTGCCTTTAGCCATGGTGTGTCATTCCGAGCGCAGCGAGGAATCTTCTCTCGTGCCGATCATCGCGGACGGTTGAGAAGATCCCTCGGTCGCTTCGCTCCCTCGGGATGACATGGTTAGAGGTCACCCTTCGTGATCCCGGCCGGCGCCGCGGCGGGCACCGACTTCTTGTACGCCTCGATGCCGTCCTTGAGCGCGGCCTCGATCTCCTTCGTCAGCACCTTGCCCGTGCGCAGCCCTTCGCCGACCTGCGGATACTTGGTCGCCATGAACGCGTGGAAGCCGCGCTCCCACTCGCGCACCTGGGCCACCGGCACGTCGTCGATGAAGCCGTTGGTCACCGCGTAGATGATCATCACCTGCTGCTCGACCGGCATCGGCTGGTACTGCGGCTGCTTGAGCACTTCCACCGTGCGCGCGCCGCGGTCGAGCTGGCGGCGCGTCGCGGCGTCGAGGTCCGACGCGAAGGCGGAGAACGCCTCGAGCTCGCGGTACTGCGCGAGGTCCAGGCGGAGACGGCCGGCCACCGAGCGCATCGCCTTCACCTGGGCCGAGCCGCCGACGCGCGACACCGAGATGCCGGCGTTGATCGCGGGACGAACGCCCGCGAAGAAGAGGTCGGACTCGAGGAAGATCTGTCCGTCGGTGATCGAGATGACGTTCGTCGGGATGTACGCGGACACGTCGCCGGCCTGCGTCTCGATCACGGGGAGCGCGGTGAGCGAGCCGCCCGGCTTGAGAATGTTCTTACCGTCGACGACGTCGTTGTCCTCGCGCAGCTTCGCCGCGCGTTCGAGGAGACGCGAGTGGAGGTAGAACACGTCGCCGGGGAACGCTTCGCGGCCCGGCGGGCGACGCAGCACGAGCGAGAGCTGGCGGTACGCGGCGGCCTGCTTCGAGAGGTCGTCGTACACGCACAGCGTCGGCTTGCCTTCGTTGTACATGAAGTACTCGGCCATCGAGCAGCCCGAGTACGGCGCGATGTACTGCATCGGCGCGGGATCCGAGGCGGAGGCGACGACGACGATGGTGTACTCCATCGCGCCCGCTTCCTTCAGCCGCTCGACCACCGAGGCGACGGTCGACGCCTTCTGGCCGATGGCGACGTACACGCAGATGACGCCCTGCCCCTTCTGATTGATGATCGTGTCGATCGCGACCGCCGTCTTGCCGATGCCGCGGTCGCCGATGATGAGCTCGCGCTGTCCGCGGCCGATCGGGATCATCGAATCGATCGCCTTGAGACCGGTCTGGAGCGGCTCCTTCACCGGCTGACGGACGATGATGCCCGGCGCGGGCGATTCGACTTTGCGCGTGAGCGTCGCGTTGATCTCACCCATGCCGTCGATCGGGCGGCCGAGCGCATCGACCACGCGGCCGACGAGCTGCGGGCCCACTGGCACCTCGAGCACGCGCGAGGTGCGGCGGACTTCGTCGCCCTCCTTGAGCTGGAGGTAATCGCCGAGCACGACGGCGCCGATGTTGTCCTCTTCGAGGTTCAGCGCGAGCGCGGTGACCTTGTTGCCCGTCTCGGAGGACGTGATCTCGAGCATCTCGCCGGCCATCGCCTTGAGGAGGCCGTAGATGCGCGCGATTCCGTCTTTGACCTCGAGGACGGTGCCGACTTCCTCGACATCGAGCTCGTGCAGGTCAGCGGCTTCGATCTCGCGGAGCAGAATGTCCTTGATCTCGCCGGGGCGGAGCGTGGTGTCAGTTGCCATACGGAGTGGTGAAAATCGGAACGGCGTGTAGGGGTGGTGGAGCGCTTGTGAAAAATATCACAAGGAGGTGATTCGCGGCAAGGCGGCGCCGCGAACTCCTTCCTCGACTGTATGCAACGGAGTGCAATCGATTGGTGCTGCTCGCCCGCAACTTCGCAACCATCTTCGGTCCATGGCAGCCAGCATTCGCGACCTCAAGGTCTGGCAGGAGGCGGTGACCCTCGCCGCCGACGTCGTCCGGGCCGCCCGCCAAGGCGCCCGGCGCGAAACCAAGACCGTGACCGACCAGCTCATGACGACGGCGCTCAACGCCGCCACCACCATCGCGGACGGCTATGGACGATACACCGCCCCGGAACAGCGGCAACTGTATCGTGCCGCCAAACGCGAACTTCTTCGGCTCGAGACCCAGTTGGCGGTCGTCCGGCAGGCCGACCTCATATCGGCCGCCGTCCACGCCGAGCTCAGCGGGAGGATTCAGGGCGTGATGCGGCTGCTCGGGGGGTACCTGGTGTACCTCGAGCGGCAGCTCAGCCAGGAGAACGGTACCGCCCGATGAACTCGGGAGTTCACCTCCCTCTCAACACTGTATGCTCAACGCTCGATGCTGGACCCGTCGTCCACGTCGAGATGGAGGCCGAGTCGGACGGAGACCAGCCGCGAGCTAGCCTCTGCTCCGGCCGTGGCCCTTCACGAACCGCTCGATCAAATCCACCGTTCGCAGCCGCGTGAGCGACGTCGGTTTCGTGCCGACCACGCGCATCGCCGTGCTCGAGAGGTGCGACGACGACGCGAAGCCGAGGACGTTCGCCACGTCGCGGAGATCATAGCCGGGATTCTTCGCCAGCTCCGCGGCGGCGATGATCCGGACCAGATCGATGATCCGCTTGAGATTGGGCGCGCCACCCGCCGCGAAGGAGCGGCTCAGGTGCTCGCGCGTGACGCTCAGAAACTGCGCGAGCGTGGACGTGCGAACGGGGCGCCCGGCGTGCGAGACGATGAACCGCCACGCCGATTCCTGCAGCGGGAGCGCGAGGCCGAGCGACGCGGGTGGGTCATCGAGCGCGCGTGCGAATCGGCTCGTGAACCCGAGCTGCGTCACGAGCTCGCGCGCGGCGCCGTCGTCGACGCCTTCGACGAGCACGTCCGTGAATTCGTACGTCACGCATTGCGCGAGCGCCGGCCCTTCGGCGGCGCGGAGTGCGGCGAGCCCGAAGAACGGAACGCTCGGGTACTCGCGTGCGCGCGACGCCACGCGCCACGTGTCCTCCTGCGCGCTGCCCAGGTCGATCACGGCAGCGTCGACGAGGCTCGTCTTGAAGGCGGCCTCGAAATCGTCGAACGATCGCGTGAGCATGAGCCGCGCGCGGCGGCGCGGGAACGCGGCCTTCATCAGCGCCCGCGCGCGATCGCGCTGCGCGTACGCGACGATGACCGGCGCTCCAGGCGAAACCGGCGACGATGACGCCGCGGAGCTCGCGATCCCCGTCACATCACGCGGAAGCCGAGGATTCGACGACCATCTCCTGCGCCCGCCGGAGGACCTCGCGTGCGTTCGCGTACGAGATCATCTGCTGCGCATCCTCGAACTGGACCCAACGGCACGCGGTGATGCCCTCGGCGTGCTGCGGCGAGGTGCTCGTCTCCACGGTTTCCATCAAATAGAAGTGACAGACCTTGTGGATGAGCTGGCCGCGGAAGCGAAAGAACCAGTCGATCGTCTCGATCGCCCCGCGGATGGCGAGGTCGGCGAGGCCGGTCTCTTCCGTCACCTCGCGCACGGCGGCGTGCTCGGGGAGCTCGCCCGTCTCGAGGTGGCCTTTGGGAAATCCCCAGTTCTGATAGCTGTCGCGGATGAGCAGGTACATCGGCCGGCCGCCGTCGATGCGAAACACGACGCCGCCCGCCGAGGTCTCATCGCGCGCGTGACCGCGGGACATCAGATGCTCGCCTCGACGACCGGCTCGAGATTGGGCCGGCCTTCGATGAACTGGCGCACGATCGGATCGGTGCTGTGCCGGATCTCGTCGACCGTGCCGACCTGGCGCACGCGCCCCTGGTAGAGCATGGCGATGCGGGTGCCGACCGTGTAGGCGCTCCGCATGTCGTGCGTGATCACGATCCCGGTGACGCCGAGCTTGTCGCGCATGCGGACCATGAGCTGGTCGATGACCGCGCTCGTCACGGGATCGAGGCCCGTCGTCGGCTCGTCGTACAGGATGTACTTGGGGCGGAGCGCGATGGCGCGGGCGATGCCGACGCGCTTGCGCATGCCGCCCGAGAGCTCGGCGGGAAAGCGATTCTCGACATTCTCGAGATCGACGAGGTCGAGCGCCTCGCGCACGCGGTCGGCGATCTCCTTCTCGCTGAGATCCTGCTGCTTGCGCAGCCCCATGGCGACGTTCTCGCCGATGGTGAACGAGTCGAAGAGCGCGGCGAACTGGAACACGTAGCCGATGCGCGCGCGGAGCTGGTACAGCTCGCGGCGCGACAGCTTCGGCACCTCGAGATCGTCGACGATGACCTGGCCGGCGTCCGGCTCGAGCAGTCCGACGATGTGCTTGATCGCGACCGACTTGCCCGTGCCCGAGTAGCCGATGATGACCATCGTCTCGCCTTCGACGACATCGAGAGTGAAGCCCTCGAGCACGTGCTTGGGCCCGAACGATTTGTAGACGTCGATGAGTCGGATCATGCCGCGATGAGCGAATGGCTGTCTCGGTGCGCGATCGGCACCGTATCAGAAATGTGATCCCACGAATCCCGCCTCGCTAGGGCGCGCGTCACCGGAACACGGAAAAAGGGCCGCCGATTGCTCGCCGGCCCTTCTGGAATTCCGAGTTCGACGGTGTGTTACGCGGCGAAGCTGCCGAGCGCGCGGCCGACGTCGCCTTCGCGGAGGCGCTTGAGCGCGCGATCGCGGAGCTGACGAACGCGCTCGCGTGTGACGCCGAGCATGGAGCCGATCTCCTCGAGCGGGTGCTCGCGGCCGCCCTCGAGGCCGAAGTACAGCCGGAGGACCTTGGCGTCGCGCGGCGGAAGCGTGCCGAGCGCCTGCTCGATCTCGTCGTTGAGGAAGCGGTTCATCGCCTCTTCCTCGGTGTCCGGCATCTCGTCGGCGACGAAGCGCTCGATGAGCGAGCGGTCGCCTTCGGGATCCATGGGTGCGTCGAGGCGCACGTCCGAGGTGTTGAGTGCGGCGAGCGACTGCACGACGTCGACCGAGAGACCGGTGAGCTGCGAGAGCTCTTCGGGGCTCGGCTCGCGGTTGAGCTTCTGGCGGAGGATCTCGGAGGCCTTGATGATTCTCGAAAGGTCGGCCGTGCGGTTGAGCGGCACGCGAACGGTGCGGCCCTGCCGGGCGAGCGCGGAGAGAATGGCCTGGCGGATCCACCAGACGGCGTAGGAGATGAACTTGACGCCCTGATCGGGGTCGAATTTGCGGGCGGCAGTGAGCAGCCCGACGTTCCCCTCACCGATGAGGTCGATGAGCGGGAGGCCGCGGTTCTGGTATTTCTTGGCGACGGAGATCACGAAGCGGAGGTTGCGCTTCACGAGTTCCTGGAGCGCGTCCTGATCGCCCGCGCGGATTTTTTTGGCGAGATCGATCTCCTCGGTCCCCTTGAGGAGGGGATAGGTCGAGACCTCGTACAGGTACTGGTCGAGGATGTCTCGTTCCGGCTCGTTAGGAGCGATCCCAGCGGGGGCCGCGCGGCGGCGACGACGCTTGAGTTCGGTCATGGTGCGATTGGCCCTCGCGCACGAGGCGCGTTGGAGTCGGCATCTATGGAGCGGCGGGCAGACATGCCCGCGTCGCTACGGCTATCTACGGGTGCACGGCAAGAACGACGTCTCGACCGCACAGACCTTCCGGAGCGAGTCACGAAAGGCGCTGCAAAATACCGGCCTCTCAGATTTTCGCCAGTCCCAATTCGTTGACACTCGGTGTACCCCCGGCTATTATCCGGGGTTCCTGGCGGCTGCCTTCGGCTCCCGACGGATTGACGCTGGGACGAGTGAAGTGCGGGGGCGTAGCTCAGTTGGGAGAGCGCTTGAATGGCATTCAAGAGGTCAGGGGTTCGATTCCCCTCGCCTCCATGGCGTGAGCGGTAATGAGCGCGCCGGAGTGCTCGGAAGCGTGCCACGACCGCGACATCGGCAGCAGTTGCATGGCGCGTCGGCTTCCGGGAATCAGCATCAATGCGGGAATAGCTCAGTTGGTAGAGCACAACCTTGCCAAGGTTGGGGTCGCGGGTTCGAGTCCCGTTTCCCGCTCTCTGTAGGGCCCGTGGTTCAGGAACGAGGTGCATGCGGATCTCGGAATGAATCGCCGACGCTACGACCGGGCGGTTAGCTCAGTTGGTTAGAGCGCCACGTTGACATCGTGGAGGTCACAAGTTCGAGTCTTGTACCGCCCATCCCTGCGGACTCAGCGCCGCAGGGTTTTTGTTCGAAGCAAGTGACAGCGGCTTCAGCGTTCCGTAATGATCGAGCGGGTCGAACGCGTTGAAATCGAAGGCGTTCAACTTGACGCGATTATTCAGCAGAAATAGCTTGAAGGTCTGTACGAAAAATCACTGGATTTTTGCCGGGGATTCCCGTACAGCACGCTGAAACGCGCGAGATTAGGGTTGTGTGTAGTGTGCAAGCGCCCATAGCTCAATTGGATAGAGCATCTGACTACGGATCAGAAGGTTGGAGGTTCGAGTCCTTCTGGGCGCGTTCCACACGGGAGCCTTACGGCAGGCGTTGAACGTGTGGCAAGTGTGACAAGAACGGCGGGGCGTAGCTTAGCCCGGTAGAGCGCCTGCTTCGGGAGCAGGAGGTCGCTGGTTCAAATCCAGTCGCCCCGACCATTTCAAAACCCCTTGTTGCCAGAGCGAAGGCTCTGCGGCGACAAGGGGTTTTTCTTTTCCCAGATTCCGCGAACGGGCTCCAGCGTACCGTGAACTCATGCGACCGGCGCACACGATTTGCCTCTCCGAGCAGCAAACAGGAGAGGCTCATGGTTCATTTCGAATTGCTGCCGCGGAATGTCGTGCTCCGGAATACGCACACCTCGCGAAGCCGAACCCGACGGTGGTGGGGCGCCGCGGCCGCCGCGATCGTCGTCGGCGGGGCCGGCTGCAAGAAGACGGCACATGGCGACGTCGTCGTGCAGACGCCCCAGGGCGTCGTGACCGCGCCGGACACGCTGCACGTGCCGACCGTCGGAACAACGCCGGATACGGTCACGACTCCGACGGTCTCCACGAAGCCGGAAACGCTCATCGTCAAGAAACCGGTGGTTGGATCGAAGAAAACGATCGTCCGGAAGCCGGTGGCGAAACCGTAACTCCAACAACAGCAGCCTCGAGCGGACGAGGCGCAGCCGCACCGCCGCAAGACCGACCGCAATTTGACTTCCGACGAGCGCGAGGATTAGCTTCATCGCATGCAGCTCGCTCACACCACGCACCATCACGCGCATCATCACCACGGCCTGACGGGTCGGGGCGAGGCGCGCGTACGCGGATGAGCGACTAAGCATCCCACGCAACGAATGCCACGCTACGGCCCGTCCAGCTCGGACGGGCCTTTCTTTTTTCCTCCTCTCCCATGTTACGCATCGCCATGCCCAACAAAGGCCGGCTCGCCGACGAAGCGCGCGAGCTCTTCGTCGACGCCGGCCTCGACATACGCGCCCGCGGCGAGCGCGCGCTCACCGCGTCGCTCGGCGACCTGTTCGAGGCGATCTTCGTTCGCGCGCAGGACATCCCGGAGTTCGTCGCCGATGGGGCGGCGGATGCCGGCATCACCGGCGCCGACCTGATCGCCGAGTCGAATCGCGACCTCGAGACGCTCGCCGACCTCGGCTTCGGCAAGTGCCGGCTCGCCATCGCGGCGACCGACGACAGCGGCATCGACGGGCTCGCCGACATTCCCGCCGGCGCGCGTGTCGCCACCAGCTTTCCGCGCCTCGCGCAACGCTTCTTCGACGCCGCGAGCCGCTCGGTCGAAATCGTGCCAGTGTCGGGAGCTGCCGAAATCGCGCCGCATCTCGGGATCGCGGACATCATCGTCGACCTGGTCTCCACGGGCTCGACGCTCCGCGTGAACGGACTGCACGAGGTCGCGACGGTGCTGGAGTCGAGCGCGCGAATGGTCGTGGCGCGGAATCGCGCATCGGCCGATGGCGACCGCGCGCTCGTCGATCTGGTCGCGGCGCTCCAATCCGTGCTGCGCGCGCGCGGCCAGCGGTATCTCATGGCGAACGTGCCGCGCGAACGCCTCGAGGACGTGCGCCGCGTGCTTCCCGGCCTCAACGGCCCGACGGTCGTGGACATCATGAACAACGGCGCGCACGTCGCGGTGCACGCGGTCGTGCCGGCGGCGGGCATCTATCGCATCGTCTCCGAGCTCAAGGCGCTCGAGGCCGAGGGCATTCTGGTCACGCGCATCGAGAGGCTGATGCCATGAGCACGGCAACACAGCTCGCGATGCGGTTCTCCGGCCGCCTGTCGGCGCTGTCGCGCGAGCAGCGCGACGCGTTGTTCGACCGATCGACCTCGTCGGACGATACGGTGCGCGAGCGCACGGCCGAGATCGTGCGCGACGTGCGTGCGCGCGGCGACGCCGCACTCCGCGAATATGCGCGCCGGTTCGACAATGTGGAGCTCGATTCGCTCGAGGTGCCCCGGTCGAAATGGACGGAGGCGCTCGACCAGCTCGAGCCCGCGCTTCGCCGCGCGATGGAGCGTTCGGCGCGGAACATCACGCGCGCGCATGAGGCGTTCATGCCGTCGCCCGCGGAGTGCGAGACTGAGCCGGGCGTGATCGTCGGCCGGCGACCGGACCCGCTCG
>DASZUN010000230.1:0-9339 GCA_035547615.1 Gemmatimonadaceae bacterium
TCGCGGCTCCTGCCGCCGCTCCAGAAGCTCTCCGAGACGTTGCGCCGCCGGAGCCTCGTGCTGCTGATCTCGGACTTCTATGAAGATCCGCAGGACGTCGTCGACGCGCTCGGTTACGTGCGCGGCCGCGGCAACGACATGATCGTATTCCACGTGCTCGATCCGCGCGAGCTCGATTTTCCGTTCGCCGATTCGAGCAATTTCATCGACATGGAGACGGGCGAGAAGATGCCCGTGATCCCCGAGTATCTGCGCAAGCAGTATCGCGACCTGGTCCGCGAGCATACGGAGGCGCTGGCGAAGCGCGTCGGCGAAGCGCGCGCCGACTACGCGCTGTTCGATACGTCCAAGCCGCTCGACCGCGCGCTGTTCACGTACCTCGCGGCGCGGCAGCGCTTCAACCGGGTGCGGTAAGTGAGCTTCCTCGCCCCCGCCTTCCTGCTCGGGATCGCCGCCGTCGCGGTGCCGGTGATCATCCATCTGATCCACCGCGAGAAGCGCGTGGTCGTGGAGTTTCCGTCGCTGATGTTCCTGCAGCGGATCCCGTACAAGTCGGTACGGCGGCAGAAAATTAGACACTTATTGCTACTAATTCTCCGCTGTCTCGCGTTCGCGCTGCTCGCGGCCGCGTTCGCGCGGCCGTTCTTCGAGCATCCGCAGGCCGCCGTGGCGACGCGCGGCGCGCGCGAGGTCGTCATCCTGCTCGACCACTCGGCCAGCATGGGATACGGCGCGCGGTGGGCGCGCGCGCGCGACGCCGCGAAGAAGGCGGCGAACGCGCTGACGCCCGGTGACCACGCGACGCTCGTGCTCTTCGCGAACGACGCGGCCGTCGCCACGCCGCCCAACGCCAGCGCGACATCGCTGGCCGCCGCGATCGACGGCGCGACGCTCACGAGCGGACGCACGCGGTACGGCGCCGCGCTCAAGCTGGCCTCGCAGATCCTCGCGGCGTCCAAGCTGCCGCGCCGCGAGATCGTGCTGGTGTCCGACTTCCAGAAATCCGGATGGACGACGCACGACGAGGTGCGTGTTCCACGCGGAACGACCGTCAGGCCCGTCGACGTCGCCGAGGGGAGCGCGCCCGACGTCGCGGTCTCGCAGGTCACGACCAATCGCGACAGCACGGGACCGCGCGACCACGTCATCGTCGCGGCTCGCCTGACCAACACGGGGGCGGCGGAGAGAAAGACCGACGTCCGCCTCGTCGTCGGTGGCCGAACCGTGCAGACGCAGCCGGCGACGATTCCCGCGCACGGCGCGGCGCAGGTGACGTTCGTGTCGATCGCGGTGCCGAACGGCGTGACGCGCGGAAGCGTGCGCCTCACGCCGGATTCGCTGCCCGAGGACGACGTGTTCGACTTCACGCTCGCGCCGGACGAAGCGGTCCCCGTGCTCGTCGTGGAGCCCGCGAGCCCGCGCGACAACCAGAGCCTGTTCCTCAGCCGCGCGCTGGCGATCGGCGACCGGCCGTCGTTCCGCGTCGATGTGACGTCGAGCGCGGCGCTCACCCCGCGCGACCTCGACGGCCGTGCCCTCGTCGTGCTCGACGAGGCACCGCCGCCCGGCGGAGCCGTGGGCGCACGGCTCCGCGCGCTCGTCGCATCGGGCAGCGGCCTGCTCGTGATTCCGGGAGCCAGCGACGCACGCGGGGCGAGCGAGTGGCGCGGGATCATGCCCGCGTCGGCGGGTGCCGTGGTCGATCGTACGGGCGACGCCGGGGCCACCCTGTCGTCGCTCGACTACGCGCATCCGATATTCGAGATCTTCAATGCCCCGCGGAGCGGCGATTTCTCCACCGCGCGCTTCTTCCGCTACCGGGCGCTCTCGCCGGCCGCGGGGGCGTCGGTGCTCGCGCGCTTCGATGACGGCGCGCCCGCGCTGGTCGAGCGCTCGGCGGGACGCGGAAAGGTCCTGGCATGGGCGTCGACCATGGACTCCTACTGGACGAACCTTCCGCTGCAGCCGGTGTTCCTCCCGTTCGTGCATCAGCTCGCGCGGCACGCCGGCAGCTACGCGGATCCGCGCGCGTGGTTCACCGCGGGCGAAGTGCTGGACCTGTCGCGCCACGAGGAGCTGACCGCGCCGTTCACCCGCGGGGGCGCCGACAGCGCGTCCGAGCTCGTGGTCCAGGCGCCTTCCGGCGCGCGCACGCGAGCCACCGCCACCGGACCGGGGCATCTCGTCACGCTCGCCGAACAGGGCTTCTACGAATTGCGAGGTCGCGCGACGCCCGTGGGCGGCGGGCGCCCGATCGCGGTGAATCTCGATCCGGCCGAGAGCGATCTCACGCACTTCGCGCCGCAAGATCTCGTGGCCGCGATCACCGCGCCGAGCGCACAGCCCGCGGCCGGATCGGATCTGAACACGTCGACGCCGCAGGATCAGGAGCGGCGCCAGAGGATGTGGTGGTACATGCTGCTCGTCGCACTGTTGTTGCTGGCCGCCGAGACGACCGTCTCGAACCGGCTGTCGCGCGCGACGAGCTGAACCGCGGGTGTTCGCGGGGGGATCGATGGAAAGCGCACAGGGGTATGGGCCCGAGCAGGTGCAGCTCCTCGGCGTCGTCCGCGGAGTACGCGCGCGCTATCGCGCGAAGAAGCTGCTCCGCGGTGCGGCGATCACGATCGCCGTCGCCTGGGTGGTGCTCGTGGCTGCCGCGTACGTGATGAACGCGTTCAAGTACGCCGACGGTGTCGTGCTCGGCGCGCGGATCGTGTCCCTCCTCGCGATCGTCGGCACGGCCGTCTGGTGCATCGTGCTGCCGCTCCTGCCACGGCTTCGCGATGCGCAGGTCGCGCTGTATCTCGAGGAGCATGAGCGTTCGCTCAAGGCGTCGGTGATCACGGCAGTGGAGATGGGCGGCGGGCCTTCGGCCGCCGCTGCGGTGCGCTCGCCGGCGCTGATCGAGCGGCTCACGCGCGCCGCGCTCGATCGCGCGCACGCCGTGAACGACGGCCGCGCCGTCGACGCCGGCGAGCTCCGCACGAACGCCGGCATCTTCGCGGCGGTGGCGGCGATCGTGACCGTGCTGACCGTGTTCGGGCCGGCCGTCGTGCGCCACGGCGCTCGCCTGATCGCGACGCCATGGAGTCATGCCAATCCGGCCGCGCTGTTCAGCATCGCCGTCGAGCCGGGCAATGTCGTGATCGCGAAGGGCGGCGATGAATTGATCGAGGCGCGGCTCGAGGGCTTTGCCGCCGAACGCGTCGAGCTCCTCGTGCGCGGCGCGGATTCCGCGAGCTGGACGCGGCTCCCCATGCTCGCCGACAGCAGCGGGCGCTACGCATACCGCCTGTTCGACATCGGCGCGAAGACGCAGTACGCGGTCGAAGCGTCCGGCGTACGCTCGGACGCGTTCACGATCGACGTGGCCAATCTGCCGTACGTGAAGCAGATCGACCTGCAGTACCGGCCGCCGGCCTACACCGAGCTTCCCCCGACGGACGTGGACAGCACGGGCGACATCGCCGCGCTCAAGGGCACGATGGTGCGCATTCGGCTCAGCTCCACCGTGCCGACGAACGGCGGCCGCATCGTGCTCGATGGCGGCGACACGCTCGCGTTGGTGCCCACCTCGGACGGGCATCTCATGGCGATGCTCCGCGTCGAGAAACCAGGATTCTATAAAGTCGAGCTCGCGGCGCCCGGCGGCACGATGGTCGCCAGCTCGCTGAGCTACCTGATCGACGTCATCCCTGACCGTCCTCCCACCGTGCAGTTCACGAAGCCTGGCCGCGACGAACGCGTGCTCTCGGTGGACGAGGTGTACACCGAAGCGCGCGCCGAAGATGACTACGGCGTCGCGAAGCTCGAGATGGTGTACTCGGTGAATGGGGGCGCCGAGCACGTCGTGCCGCTTCACGATGGCGCGCACGCGATCCGCGACATCTCGGCGGGACACACGCTGATGCTGGAGACCATGAAGCTCCAGCCGGGCGACGTGGTGTCGTACTATGCGCGCGCGACCGACAACGACGCGGTGAGCGGTCCGCAAACGGCGTCCACCGACATCTACTTCCTGCAGGTGCGCCCGTACGAGCAGGATTACCGCCAGCAGCAGGGTGGCGGCGGTGGCGGCGGCGGTGGTGGACAGCAGAACGACGCCGGCCAGCTCTCACAGCAGCAGCGCGAGATCATTGCCGCCACGTTCAAGACCGTGCGCGACAGCGCGCAGACGGATGCGAAGTCGCTCGGCGAGAACGTGTCGACGATTCAGCTCTCGCAGTCGCGGCTCAAGGATCAGGTGGGACAACTGATCACGAAGCTGAACCAGCGCGGGATCACCGCGTCGGACAGCAACTGGAAGAAGATCTCCGACATTCTCGACCGGGCCTCCGCGGAGATGGACTCCGCGCTGCAGAAGCTCTCGGCGAGCGCGCCGAAATCGGCGCTGCAGCCGGAGCAGCGAGCGCTCCAGCAACTCCAGCGCGCCGACGCGGTGTTCCGGGAGATCCAGGTGTCGATGGGGAATCAGGGCGGAGGCGGCGGAGGCGGCGGCAACCGCACCGATGCGCAGGACCTCGCGGACATCTTCGAGTTGCAGAAGGACAAGCTGCGGAACCAGTACGAGACCGTGCAGCGCGCGCAACAGCAGCAACAGCAGCAGTCGGACAACCAGGTCGACGCGACCGCCGAGAAGCTGCGGGAACTGGCGGAGCGCCAGCAGCAGGAAAACGAGCGCGCGCAGCGCAAGGCGGACAGTCTCGGCCAACGGGGCGGGCAGGGAGGTGCCGGCGGCCAGAGCCAGCGCGACCTCGCGCAGCAGACGGAAGAGCAGGCACGCCAGCTCGAGCGGCTCGCGCGCGAGCAGCAGTCCCAGGCGCTCGCCGACGCGGCGCGGCGTCTCGAGGACGCGGCAAATGCGATGCGACGCGCGGCGGCGAACGGCCAGCGCGGCGCGGAATCGGCGCAGGCGCTGAACAATCTCGAGGAGGCGCGGCGCCTGCTCGACCGGCAGCAGTCAGGCCGCGGCGAGCGTGATCTGAACGATGCCGTGAAGTCGGCGCAGCAGCTCGCGGATCAGGAGAAGCAGGTCCAGTCGGACGTGTCGAAGCTCGGGCAGGCCGCCGGCAACAACGCGGCGCAGCAACAGCTCCAGCAGTCGATCGCACAGCAGAAGGGCGCGATGGCCGACGAAGTGAAGAATCTCGCGTCGGCGCTCGACCGCATGGCGCTGAATGGGCAGCGGAACGCGCGCGATGTCGCCCGCGCGCTGGCGAGCGCCGCCGACACGCTCCGCGGTCGCAAGGTCGAGGAGAAGCTCCGCTACACGCAACAGCAGGCGCGCACGGCGCCGCCGGATTGGATGAACCAGGCCGAACAGATCATCGGCTCCGACATCGCGAATCTCGGAAAGCAGCTGCAGCAAGCCCAGGCTGCCGCGCAGAGCGCCAGCGGAAAGCAACAGCAGGCGCAGGCCGCCGATCAGGCGCGCGATCTCGTGCGTGGCGTGGAGTCGATGAACGAGCGGCTTCGTGAAGCCGAGCAGCGCGCCGACAGTGGGCGAGGCGGCCAGCAAGGCCAGCAAGGCCAGCAAGGCCAGCAAGGCCAGCAAGGCCAGCAAACGGGACAGGGCCAGCAGTCAGCGCAGCCTGGCGGTCAGCAAGGACAACGTGGGCAGCAGGGCCAACGTGGGCAGCAGCAGGCCGACGGTGGCCGCGGCGGCCAAGGCCGCGGTCAGAGCGGCCAGCAGATGGCGAGCGGCGGCAATCCCAGCGCGTCCGGAATGCCGGGCGGGCGCGCCGCCCCCAACGGGCCGCGCCTCTCTGCCGAGGATGCCGGGCAGTTCAGCCGGGAAGCGCAGCAGCGGCTTGCCGACGCCGAGGCGCTCCGCCGCGAATTGCAGCGCCGGGGAATCCCGACGCAGGAGCTCGATCGTGCCATCGACGGCCTGCGCGAGTTGTCGAGTCCGCGCGCGCTCGAGAGTGCGAGCACCGCTCTGCGCTCGCAGGTCGTCGACGGGCTCAAGGAATTCGAGTTCGGACTGCGGCGGCGCTTGGGCGAGGACGACTCCGCAACGGTGCTCCTCGAGCGCTCGGGCGATGTGCCGCCCGGATATCGGCAGAACGTGGAGGAGTATTATCGCGCGATCGGCAGGGGAAAGCCCACGCCGAAGCCGTGAGTCGCTGCGCTCAGCGGGCGGTGGGGCGGTCGTCGTCGCCGAACGAAACGCGAATCACCGGCGCCGCTCGCTTGAGCATCTGCTTGATCTCGTCGTCGCTCGCGCGCCGCCAGCCGTCAGGCACGGGGGTGAGCCGTTTCTTGCCGAGCGACGACTCGAAGCAGAGCCAGCCGGACTCGAAGCCCTCGGGCAAGTACGACCACCGTATCGCGCTCGGCTGCCGCTTCACCTCGAAGACCGTCCATTCGATTCCGTTTTCGTCTGTTACGGTTCGCATCGACTGCCTCGCCGCCTCAGATCGCCAACTGCCCGTCGTGCCGGGCGACCCGCGCATCGCCGCGCGGCATGCTCTAGAGGCAGGTTGGGTGCCACTTTCGGACTGAACAAATGTCTCCGACAGCGCAGCGCAGCGTGCTACAGCGGATCGCCCGAGAGAATCCGCGCGAGCACGCTCGCGTCGATGTTCGCGCCGGAAACCACGCACACGATCTTCGCCCCCGCGCCCCCACTGGCGAGCGCGGCGGCTACCGGCGTTGCGCCCGCACCTTCGGTGATCACGTGCGCGCGCTCGGCGAGGACTCGCACGGCACTCACTACCTTGGCGAGCGACGCCACTCGGGTCTCATGTACCATGGCCCGCAGCAGCGGCCACATGGCCTCGAGCACGCCGCGCCCGCCGATTCCGTCGACGAAGCTGGGCGTCCGCGTGACGGGCACCGGTTTGCCCGCCTCGAATGCCGCGGTGAGCGGCGTGGAGGTGGCGACCTCGCACCCGACGATCCGCGCCCGCGGCACCAGCGCCCGCACCGCCGTCGCGATTCCGGTGATCAAGCCGCCGCCGCCCACCGGCACGAATACGGCGTCGACGTCCGGAAGGTCTTCAACGATCTCTAAACCGATCGTGCCGTTGCCGGCGATCACGCCGCGGTCCGCGACGGGGTGGATGAACGTGCCGTCGATTCCCGGGCGCCCGTGGTTCGCCAGCGTCTGCCACCATTCGTCGTAGCTCATCGACACGATGCGCGCGCCGAGCCGCTCGGTGGCTTCCACCTTGGTGCGCGGCGCCGAGTCGGGCATGACGACCGTACACGGCACGCCGAGGGCGCGCGCGCCCCACGCGACGCCCTGCGCCATGTTGCCCGCGCTCGCAGTGTACACGCCGCGCGCGAGCGCATCATCCGTCAGCAGTCGAATGGCGTTGGTCGCCCCGCGCAGCTTGAACGAGCCGATCGGCTGCAGACTCTCGAGCTTGAGATAGATCTCGGCGGGCGCGTCGACGTGCAGCCGGAGCAGTGGCGTACGCGTGACCGTGCCCGCGATCCGCTCGCGCGCCGCGCGCACGTCGTCGATCGTGAGCGGCTCAATGCTCGTCATGACGGGCGCCGCCCAGATCCGCGTGCATGCCGATCCCGCGCGCCCTCGCCTGCTCGAGCACGTACGACGCGGCGGCGAGATCCTCGATCGCCAGGCCGAGCGACTTGAAGAGCGTGATCTCGTCGTCGCTCCGCCGGCCGACGCCGCGGCCGATCAGCACCTCGCCGATCTCCGCGACGACGTGCTCCGGCCCGATCTCGCCATCCTGCAGCGGGACGAGAATGTCGCCCGGTTCGCGGAGCACGGACTCGCGCCGATCCGCGTACAGGCGGGAGCGGATGACCACGGCCGAGTCGATCTCCCGCGCATTCGGGGTACACGCGCCGACTGCATTCACGTGCGTGCCGGGCGCGAGCCACTCGCCCTCGAGCACCGGCTGAGTCGCCGACGTCGCCGTGCAGACGATGTCGGCCTCTCGCACCGCTTCCTGTCCGCTCTCCGCAACCGCGGCGGCGATACCAAAATGCTCATGCGCGTGCCTGACGAGCCGCGCCGCGTGCTCCGCGTTCCGGCTCCAGACCCGCAGCGAGGCGATCGGTCGTACCAGGCGCATCGCCTCGAGATGCGCGTGCGCCTGCACGCCGGCACCGATGATCGCGAGGCGGTGCGCGTCGCGCCGGGCGAGGGCCCGTGTGGCGACCGCGGACGCCGCGGCGGTGCGGATCGTGGTGATCGCGGTGGCGTCGAGCAGCGCGGCGAGCGCGCCGGTGGCCGGGTCGAAGAGCAGGACGGCGCCCTGGTGCGAGTCGAAGGCGGTGCCGTGGTTCCCGGGAAATACCGTGATGACTTTCGCGCCGATCGTCCTGGGCGCGGTGAGCAGCGCCGGCATCACGGCGAACGCGTCGCTGGTGTCGGGGATCCGGATCACCGTGCGCAGCGGGAGGATCGTTTCGCCGCGCGCCAGTGAGGAGAGCGTCGCGGCCATGACCTCGATGCACGCGTCCATCGGGAGGAGCCGCTCGACGTCGGGCTGGGAGAGGATGAGCATGGTGCGGCGAAGATATCTCCGGTCCGTGGCGCGCGTCATCCCGGCAGGGCCGCTTCCAAGAGGTGAACGGCCGCTTGCATAGATGGTCATGAATGACTATCATGTGACCATGACCAAGAAACGCCCGATCGGCGTCGCCGAGTTCAAGGCTCGCCTCAGCGAATATCTCCGCGCCGTGAAGAAGGGGCAGGAGGTGACGATCGCCGATCGCGACACACCGATCGCGCGCGTCGTGCCGTACGCCGCCCCGTCGGGCCGGCTCGTCGTCCGCGAGCCCACGCACGTGTACGGCTCGCTCGGCGACATTCCGCTCCCGCCTCCGGCGAAGTTGCGCGTCGATGCGGTCGAGCTGCTGCTCGAGGATCGCCGCGCGCGATGAAGGCGTACATCGATTCCTCAATCGTGCTGCGGCTCGTGCTGGGCCAGCCGGACCAGCTCGCGGAATGGCCGCAGATCACGTTCGGCGTGTCGAGCGGGCTGCTGGAAGTGGAGTGCTTGCGCACGCTCGACCGGCTGCAGCTTGCCGGGCATCTCGGGCCGGACGACGCCGTGGTCCGGCGGGAAGCGGTGTTTCGAATTGTCGAAAGCCTGCGGCTCGTGGACCTGAGCCCGGCGGTGTTGCACCGCGCGGCGCAGCCGATGCCCGCGCCGCTCGGCACGCTGGACGCCATTCACCTCGCGACGGCCGATCTGTGGCGCGAGGCGAATGGGGAGCTGCTCGTCGCCACGCACGACCGGGCGCTGGCGCTCGCCGCGCGGGCGAGCGGCGTCCGCGGGGCTGGCGTGTGACGCGCACCAGCCACGCGGTTCTGGCGGTCTACTCTTCGGCCATGAACGGATACTTATAGTCGAG
>DASZUN010000231.1:0-4527 GCA_035547615.1 Gemmatimonadaceae bacterium
TCGCATCGCTCGACGTCAACGCGCGTGTGGTCGCCGCGGCGCTCGGCGCGACGCTGCTGACCGCGATCGCGTGCGGTCTCGGGCCGGCGCTCCGCGCGTCGCGGCTCGATCCGGCGCGTCTGCTCGGAGACGGCGCGCGGACCGGCGTGTCACGCGGACATCGTCGTACCCGCGACGCACTCGTGTCCTTCCAGATCGTGCTGTCGCTCGTGCTGCTGGTGGGCGCCGGACTCCTCGTGCGCAGCTTCGGCGCGCTGTTGTCCACGGATGCCGGGCTCGACGTCGACCACACGCTCGTGCTCGAGGTGTCGCTGCCGCCGCGCTACGACGAGGCCGCGCAGACGCGTTTCTTCGACGAATTGACGCGGCGCATCTCGGCGCTGCCCGGCGTGGCCGCGGTGGGCGCAACGGCCGTGGATCCGTTCTCCGGCTGGAACCTGATGAACGACGTCACACCGGAGGGCAGGGTCGCGGACGCGCCGCCATCGGGATACATGCAGGCGGGATGGCGCAGCGTCACGCCGTCGCTGTTCGGCGCGCTGGGCATTCGGCTGCTCGCGGGCCGGGCGTTCACGGCGGACGATCGCGCGGGCGCGGCACACGTCGCGATCGTTTCGCGCGGACTCGCGTCCGCATTGTGGCCGGGCGAGAGCGCGATCGGGAAGCGGCTCTATTGGGGCGGCACGCACGGGACGCCGCGCACTGTCGTCGGTGTGGTGGGCGACGTGCGTGATGTTGCGCCCGAACGCCCCGTCGAGCCCATGCTCTACGTTCCGGAAGCGCAGGTGCCGATGCCTGGCATGGCGGTGGTGGTACGCGCCGCGGGAGATCCGACGCCGCTCGTGGCGGCCGTGCGCGATGCCGTGCGCGCGCAGGACCCGCTCCTGCCATTGGGCGAGATCCACCGCCTTGGCCGCAATCGCGTGGAGGCGATGACCGCACCGAGGCTCCGCCTCGAGCTGATGTCGGTGTTCGCGCTGCTCGCGCTCGTGCTCGCGGCGAGCGGGATCTACGCGATGGTGGCGTTCAACGTCGCGCAGCGCACGCGCGAGATCGGCATCCGGATCGCGTTGGGTGCGTCGCCGGCCGGTGTGGTGGCGGCGTTCGTGCGGTCGTCGCTGAGCCGGAGCGTCGCTGGCATCGGCGTGGGGCTGGCGGCCGCGTGGGTGCTCGCGCACTCGCTCGCCGGGCTGCTGTACGGGATCACGCCGTCGGATGCGCTCACGTTCGTGCTCGCCCCGATCATGCTCGTCGCGGTGTCGCTCGCGGCGACGTACGTGCCCGCGCGCCGCGCGGCGCGCGTTTCGCCGATCGAGGCGTTGCGCACCGACTGATCGCGCCGGTCGATGCGCCCGTGGCCGATCGAGTTTCGATCACGGAACCAGCAGCACCTTCCCCGTGGTCTGCCGGCCGGCGAGTGCGCGCTGTGCGTCGCCGGCGTTCGCGAGCGGAAACTCCTCGCCGATGCGCACGGCGAGCCGGCCGGCCTGGATCCAGCGAAACAGATCCGTGGCGCGCGTGATCAGCTCCTGTCGCGTAGCCACGTAATGATTCAGCGTGGGCCGCGTGAGAAAGAGCGATCCCTTGCGATTGAGAATCTGTGGATCGAACGGCGGCACCGGGCCGCTCGACTGGCCGAAGAGCACGAGCATCCCGCGCGGGGCGAGTGAATCGAGCGACTTGTCGAACGTGTTCTTGCCGACCGAGTCGTACACGACCTGCACGCCCTTGCCTTCGGTGATGCGCCGCGTCTCCTCGGCGAAGTCCGTGGTCGTGTAGTCGATCATCTCGTCGGCGCCGGCGTTGCGCGCGAGCTGCCGCTTCTCCTTGGTCGACGCGGTGCCGATGACGAACGCGCCGCGCATCTTGGCCATCTGGCAGAGGAGCAGGCCCACGCCGCCCGCGGCCGCGTGCACGAGCGCGCGGTCGCCCGTGGCGAGCGGAAAGGTCGAGTGCGAGAGATAGTGCGCCGTGAGCCCCTGGAGCCAGACCGCGGTCGCGAGCTTGAGGTCGACGTCGGCGGGCACCTGCACGGCGCGATCCGCCGGCACGATGGCGCGCTCCGCGTAGGAGCCCTTCACGCTCTGCGAGACGACGCGGTCGCCCGGCTTGAACTCCGTGACCGCCGATCCCACGGCGCGCACCGTGCCACCCGCTTCGCTCCCGGGCGTGAACGGACGGGCCATCTGGTACTGGCCCTCGCGCTGATAGATCTCGATGAAGTTGACGCCGATCGCCGCGACGTGGATCAGCAGCTCGTTTGGCCCGGGCGTCGGGTCGGCGATCTCCTCGACGCGCAGGACGTCAGGGCCGCCGGTTTCGTGTACTCGAATTGCGCGCATCGCTCGTCCATAGTCCGTCGTCCGTGGTCCGTCGTGAGCCCACGGACCATGGACGACGGACCATGGACCACGGCCGCTACTTCAGCATCCCCTTCGCGATCGTCTGCAACTGCATGTTGCTCGTGCCTTCATAAATCGCGCCGATCTTCGCGTCGCGGTAGAACTTCTCGGCCGGATAATCCTTCGTGTACCCGTAGCCGCCGAAGAGCTCGAGCGAAATCGAGGTGACCCGCTCGGCGACCTGCGACGAGAAGAGCTTGGCCATCGCGCCTTCCATGGCGATGTCATGGCCGGCGTCCTTGAGGCGCGCGGCGTTGTACACCATGAGGCGCGCGGCCTCGAGCTCGGTGCGCGCCTGCGCGAGCTGGAACTGGATCGCCTGGAAATCCGAGAGCTTCTTGCCGAACTGCGTGCGCTCCCTGACGTAGTCGGTCGCGGCGCGAAGCGCGCCGGCGGCGACGCCGATCATCTGCGCGCCGATGCCGATGCGCCCCTCGTTCAGCGTCTCGATCGCGATCTTGTAGCCCTGCCCCACGGGCCCGAGCACGTTCTCCGCCGGCACTTCCACGTCGTCGAGAATCAGCTCCGTGGTGCTCGAGGCGCGAATGCCGAGCTTGTCCTCCTTCTTGCCCACGGAGAAGCCCTTGAATCCGCGCTCGACGACGAACGCCGTGATGCCCTTGTAGCCGGCCGACGGGTTCGCGTTCGCGAAGATGACGTAGATCTGCGCTTCGGCGCCGTTGGTGATCCACATCTTGCGGCCGTTCAGAACCCAGCGGTCGCCGCGCTGCTCGGCGCGCGTCTGCATCCCGAACGCGTCCGATCCCGAGCTGGGCTCCGAGAGCGCGTACGCGCCGACCTTCTCGCCCGTGAGCTGCGGCAGGTACGTGGACTTGATGTGATCGCTGCCGTACGTGCGGATCGGGAAGTTCACCAGCGTGTTCTGCACGTCCATCAGGATGGCCGCCGCGGGATCGACCTTGCTGATCTCTTCCACGCCGAGGGCGACCATGAACAGCGAGCCGTCGGC
The DNA here is from genome assembly GCA_035547615.1 of Gemmatimonadaceae bacterium. Classification (GTDB taxonomy): domain Bacteria; phylum Gemmatimonadota; class Gemmatimonadetes; order Gemmatimonadales; family Gemmatimonadaceae; genus JAQBQB01. The sequence continues at coordinate 3,373 of DASZUN010000231.1, forward strand.
GCCGCCGTACTGTTCGGCGACCTCGATCCCCATGAGGCCCATCTCGAAGAACTTGGTGATGAGCGTGGGATCGATCTTCCCGTCGCGCTCCATCTGTTTCACGCGCGGACGGACTTCGTCTTCGGCGAATCCGGCGACGGCGTCGCGGAACATCGCCTCGTCGTCGGAGAGGATGGTGAGGGGGGAGTGGCTCATGGGAGAGGAATATAAAGCGTAGGGCCGCTCGCGCTGGCGCAGCGACCCTACGATCCCCTCGCGCGACTCACACGATCTGCTTCGCCCGCCCGAGCAGCTCCAGCAGCTCGCCGTCCGACAGCGCCTGCCAGTTCTGGGGGCACGGCCACAGCCGCCTGCGCCCGACGCGCGAGGCGAAGATCAGTCCCGGGTTCTCCGTCTGCGGCAGGAAGTCCCATTCCAAGGCGAGCTCGATGCTCCACGTCGCCTCGTCGTAGACGTCCCACTCTGTTCCGCGGTCATCTACGATCATGCGCGCCCTGTTGTCGGGCGTGGTCCAGTGGCCGCCGTCGGCCGGAGTCGCATCCACGGTCATGGTGGACGATACCCCAGAGATGACGGGCGCGTTCGCGGGCCGTCACGAACCATTGACGAAGGACCGCCGCGGCGTCGCGGCGATCGGATCGCCTGCAATGTACCGGTGAACATCCGGAGGGCAATTTCCATTTCGCCGAATCGCGTGGAATTCCGCGCGCTCTTGCGCCTGGCCTTCCCCAGAACGCAACATCCGCGCACATGTCTGACATGCTGCACCAGCCGCGCCGCGTACTGCGCGCACTCCGGCGCCTCGCCACGGACCCGAGCTATGCCAGCGCGTGGGCGATCCGCCTGCGGCGTCCCCCAGGCACCTTCCAGCCGTCCAACCACACCGTTCCGAATCGCTACCCGGTGATCTTCCGCCGCGCGGCGCACGCACTGCAGGACCGAAAGCAGCCGCGGATCCTGTCGTTCGGGTGCTCCGTCGGAGACGAGCTCTTCTCGCTCCGGGCCTACTTCCCCGACGCGTTCATCACGGGCATCGACATCAACCGCTGGAACGTCGTGCTGTGTCGCATCCGGCTCGCCCGCGCGCGCGATCGGCGCATCCGCGTCGCGGTGGGCAGTTCGACGACGAGCGAGCCGGCCGAGAGCTACGACGCG
>DASZUN010000232.1:0-45248 GCA_035547615.1 Gemmatimonadaceae bacterium
CTCGAGGCGGTGTTCGCCGAGCACACGAGCTACGCGAACGCGATGTCGCTCACGGCCGTCACCGTGTTCGCGCTCGGCGCCGTCGCCGCGGCGGCGGGACGGGAGCGACGAGGCGTCGTGTTCGGCGAGTAATCTCGGCGCACCGGGGCCGATTTTACCGCAGCGGACGCAGAGGACGCGGAGGGATGCCGTGTGGATTCAGGGCTCGCCGCACAACGAGCCCTGATTTGCTTGGGTGCGACCCGGGATGGTACTAGCGCGTCCCGAGCGGCAGTTCGAAAGAAAATTCCACGGCACGTTGTGCGATGCAGCCTCAACGCGGACGGAGCGCCGCCGCGTCCTCCGCGTACTCCGCAGTTGATTCAGGCCGTGGCGCAAGAATCCCGACTTGCTCAGTCCGTGCGCAGCGCGACCACCGGATCCACGCGACTCGCCCGGCGCGCCGGCAAGTAGCAGGCGATCAGCGCCACGGCACTCAGCACGCCGACCGCCGCCACGAACGTGATCGCATCCGTGGCCCCGACCCCGAAGAGCTGACTCTGCATCAGCCGCGTCGCGCCGAGCGCGATCGCGACCCCGATCCCGACGGACAGCGCGACGAGCGTTCCGCCCTCGCGCAGCACCATCGCGACCACGCCGCGCGCATCGGCGCCGAGCGCAATCCGGATCCCGATTTCCTGCGTGCGCAGCGACATCGTGTAGCTCAACACCCCGTACACGCCCACTGCGGCCACCACGAGCGCCACGAAGGCGAACAGACCCGCGAGCCACATCAGCGTTTTCGGGGCGGTCACCGAGGCGCTGACGTCCTGCGCCATCGACTTGAATCGCCAGACCGGCTGATCGCGGTCGACCGACCAGATCGCGTTCCGCACCGCCGTCACGTAGCGCAGCGGATCGCCCTGCGTCCGGACGACGAGGCTGGTGAAGACCTGCGGCCGCTGCGCGTGCGGCACGTAACCCTCGAGCAACGGCGTCTCGCCGAGCGTGAAGTGCTTCACGTCGCCTACGACCCCGACGACCGTCCACCAGCGCTCACTGACTTGCACGCGCTTGCCGATCGCCGACTCGCCCGGCCAGAGCTGCTTCGCCGCGCGCTCGTTGATCACGATCGCCGGCAGCGTGCCGTCGCGATCGCTCGGCGACACATCCCGACCGGCGACGATCGGGATGCGCATCGTCGCGAAGTACCGCGGCGTGATGCTGTTGATCAGCATCGACGGTCCCGCGTTCGGCTGGGCCGCCGCGCGACCCTCGAGCGCGATCGGGTAGGTCTCGCCATTGCCGCTGAGCGGCGATGCGCGCACCAGCGCCGCGGACTCCACACCAGGTACCGCGCGAATCGCGGCGATCGTCTGATCGAACATCGCCGTGATCTTGGCGGGCGAATCGTACTTCGAGTTCGGCAGGCGGAACTGCGCCGTGAGCAGATGCTCGGCGTCGAATCCGGGATCGACGTGCTGGAGCGCGATCAGCGACCGCACGAGCAGCCCGGCCGACGCGAGCAGCGCCATGGAAAGCGCGAGTTGCACGACGACGAGCGAATTGCGCGTCGCGGCGTGCGCGAGCCCGCCGGCGCGCACGCGCAGCATGTCGCCAACGTCCGTGCGCGACGCCTTGAACGCCGCTGGCAGCCCGAACAGCACGCCCGTCGCGAGCGCGATCAGGAGCGCGAACGCCAGGACGCGCGCGTCGAGGTGAATGGTCGACGAGTCGACCGGCAGCTGCGGTCCCACGAGCGACACGAGCCAGCGGAGCAGCGGGATGGCGAGCAGCACGCCGAGCGCCCCCCCGAAGAGCGAGAGGATGATGCTCTCGGTGAGCGACTGGCGCGCGATGCGCGCGCGCCCGGCGCCGAGCGCCGCGCGCACCGACAGCTCGCGCGCCCGCGCCGCGCCGCGCGCAAGCTGCAGGTTGGCCACGTTGGCGCAGGCGATCAACAGCACGACGCCCACGGCGGCGAGCAGAATGAGCAGCCGCGCGCGCCCGCGCGCATCGACCAGCATGTCCTTGAGCGCGATCACGTTCGCGCCTGTGCCGGCATTTGTGGTCGGATACGCCTGCGCCAGGCGATCCTCGATCGCCGACAGATCGCGCTGCGCGGCCGCGATCGTCACGCCGGGCCGGAGCCGCGCGACCACCGCCACGCCGCGCGTGCCGCGATCGAGTCCGTGCGCATTCGGATAGTAGCCGACCGGAACGAGCACGTCCGGCATGTCGCCGTAGACCGCCGGCGTGTGCGGACCCGTGACGCCGATGACGGTGAACGGCGATCCGTTCAGCACGAGCGTGCGACCGACGAGCGATGAATCACCGCCGAACCGCGTCTGCCACGCTTCGTACGAAACGATCGCGACCGGCGATTCGGTCTGCAGCTCCGTCTCACGGTCGGTGAACGCGCGCCCCAGCGCCATCTTCGCGCCGATCACGCGCAGAAAGCTCGCCGAAACGAACGAGCCGATCACGCGATCGGGATGATCGCCGCCCGTGAGATTGATGCTCTGCGGCCGCAGCACCGCCATGTCCGCGAAGCTGTGGTTCTGCTGCCGCCAATCGACGTAATCGGCGTACACGACGCCCTGGCCGCCCTCACCGTTCTGCGTACCGTCCAGAATGACGAGGCGATCGGGATCGGGGTACGGCAGCGGACGAATCAGCACCGCGTTCACGAGCGAGAAGATCGCCGTGTTGGCGCCCGTCCCCAGCGCGAGCGTGAGCGCGGCGACGATCGTGAACGCGGGCCGACGCATCAGACCGCGAACGGCGAAGCGAAGATCCTGGCGCAGGATGTCCATGTCATTTCTCGTGGCGAGTGGATCGGCGGCCGCCGCGTGGCGCGCCACGCGGCGCGCGATGCGCCGCTCGTGCCGCTCGGCGCGCCATTCGCGCGGCACAGTGACGATGAGATCGGTCGCGAGCCGCACGCCCGCGGCGACCACGGCACCGCCGCCGCGCGCACGCGCCTCCGACAGGCGCGATTCGGCGAATTCGAGCATCTCATCGGCGAAGCGATCGCGGAAGGTCGCGGGATAGAGTCGGAGCGCGGCGCGATAATAGCGGACGAGCGTCGACGCCATGCTCATGCGAGCCCCGGCCGACGCACCGTGCGCCCCTCCCGCGCGAACTGCAGCAGCGTCTCGAGCCGCTCGAGCTCGGCGTGCTTGACCTTTTTGCCGAGCGCTGTCGCACGGTAGTAGCGTCGCCGCGAATCGGCGTCGCCGCGCGACTTGGGATGCACCTCTTCGATCAGCTTCGCCGCGAGCATCCGCTGAATCGAGCCGTACATCGTGCCCGGCCCCACGCGGACGCCGTAGAACTCCTGCTCGATCTCCTGCGCGATCGCGTAGCCGTGCCGCTCTCCGTCGCCCAGCGCGATCAGGATGTGCAGAACGATCGGCGTGAGCGGGAGGTGCGAGCGGGGGTCGTCTCGTGACATGGCCTACTATATCCGCGACGGATATAGTAGGCCAGTATGGGTTCTGTAAGCCGCGCTCAGAACCCGAAGAAGAACCGTCCCTTGAAGTCCGGCACCTCGATCATCGCCCGGAGTGGCGACGGCAGCAGGCGGAGCTGCCCCGGCGTCAGCGTCTTCACCAGGAACGCCTTCTCGGCGTAGATCCGGTTCCAGACCGAGTCGCCGGCCTGGGTCACGTGCTTGGCCGCCTCGGGCACGTCATAGCTCGCCGGCAGTCCGACCAGATACGCCGCGAGCCCGGCGTAGATGCTGTCTGCCTCCGCGCGGAGCACCTTCTGCTCGGCCTGCATCGCATCCACCTGATCGCGCGACAACGCCAGCGAATCGGCGAAGTGCAGCATGATCGCGTAGATGTCGGAGAACTGCTGCTTCATGAAACGCTCTTTGATCGTGTCCGCCGTCGCGCGCGTGCCGACGAGATGCGGCTTCACGCGAATGTTCTGCTCCACCTGCTGCTCCTGCGGCGACCGGCCGAGCGTGAGCGACAGGTCGAGCGTGATCCGGAACGGCGAACGCCGTGTCGTCGTCGCCGGACTCGTGCTCCCGAAGCGAGGATTCACCTCGTAGAGAAAGCGCTTGGCGTTCTGATCGAAGCCGCGCACCTGGTACAGCATCGGGTCGGGCAGCGGGAACATGCCCCAGCCGTGGAGCCTGTTGCTGCCGTGCAGCAATTCGTCGATGCCGCCCGCGAGATTGGCGAAGCTCAGGAAGAGGCTCGCGCGGTTGTCGGTGTGCGGCACGCGGAACCACGCGAAGTTGGCGTTGGCCGTGGCGCTCCACGGACCGACGCAACTGTTGCGCGCCGCGATCTGGCCCATCTGCGCGCTGAGACAGTTGCGCGCCGCGGCCGGACCGCTCGCCATGAGCGCGCGCAGCCCGCTCGCGACGCTTGGATCCGCTGACGCGGGATCGAAGACGAACGCGCGATCGTTCGACGCACCGTCGCCGTTGATGTCGCCGGCGACGATCGGCGTGAACGGAAATCCCGACTGCACCTTCAACAACCCCGACGCCCCGAAGCGCCCCTGATGGAAGGTGTGCGCGAACTGCGCCGTGAGCTGGTGCCGCGGCGTGAACGGCGCCATGGACCATTCCATGGTGCGCGGGTCGCCGCTCGTGCTCTGGTCGAAGCCGCGCCCCTGCACCCGCGCGTCGGAATACGTGTAGCCCACGAGCAGGATGCCGATCCGGAACGGAATGTCGGGAATGGCGTACACCGCGAGCTGCTTCGCGTCGCCGCGCAGGTCCGACACGCGATCGGCGACCCGCCCGAACTCCGGATGCGCGCGCGCGTCCACCGCCGAGATCGCGCCCGTCGAGGCGACGATGCTCGTCGGCGCGACGAACACGGGACGATTGCCTTCATTCGCGAGCGCGAACCGAGGCGAGCCCGCGAAGTTGAGGTCCACCATGCCCGGCTGATGCAGGTTGAGCGAATACGACGCGTCGACCGACCAGTGCGTCCAGAACATGTCCGTCGTCACGCCGAGGTTCTCGCGCCAGCTCTCGGGCGGCGCGTAGCGGCGGTCGAACAGCGTCACGGCACGCGCGGTGTCGGCGAAGTTCGCGGCGCCGCCGGCGCACTGATCGGGAATCGCGCTCGGGTCGCTCGAGAACGCTTGCCAGTTCGGCGTCGGGGCCGCCGAGCCAATGCAGAGTAGTTGCTGCGTGCTGCCGGCGAGCCCGGTCGACGAGAGCGCGTCGGCGAGCAGCGTCGGCTGGAATACGCCCTGGAACTTGCCGACGCCGCCGCGGAGCTGGATCGGCCCCTGCGACACGACGGCCATCGGCGACATCATCATCGAGAAGCCGCGCTGGCCTTTGACGAGCCAGGTGAATCCGACGCGCGGGCTGAACGAAACGCCGCTCGGCGCATGGTCCGTGCGCGCGCCGAAGAGCTGGTCCACGCTCGCGTTGTACGCCGGCGCCGCGGTGAACGCGTTCGCGTCGACGCGGACGCCGCCCATCAGCGAGACCTTGCCGAACGAGAAATTGCCGCCGACCGCACCAGCACCGATCCACTCGCCACCGGACCGGCTGGGTGCGTTGAGCGTTCTGGAAAAACTCGTCGGCGTGTTGTTCGCCACATCGGCGAGCGACGCGAAGCTGTATCGGCCGAGGCGGTTCGCCGCGACCGTCTGATCGAACCCGTCGAAGCGCGACTGCAGATAGATCTTCATCGGCAGGTTCTGCTTTCCGCGCAGCAGGAAATCGGTCTGGTTGATCGTTTCCCACGTCCAGCCGTTCGTGTTGCTCTGGAGCGCGCTGTTCCCGCCGAAGGCGAGCGAGCCCAGCCCCGACGCGCCGTTGCCGAGATCCGACGCGACGAGCACGCTGCCGCTCGGCAATTCGACATATGGTGTGCCGCGGTTGTCGTTGAACGAGAGGCTCGTCGTCGTCTCGCTCAGGTAGTCGCCATCGTGCCCGAAATAGGTGGAGTACAAGCCCTGGATGCCGGCCATCGCGTTCGTCGTCTTGCCGGAGAACGCGGGCAACGCGGTGGGCGACAGCGACGACGCCTGCGAGAGCGAGTAGCGGCCGAACCCGGTCAGCGCGAGCGTCGCGCCCGGCGGCCCGTTGGGCTTCGTCGGCGGTGCGGGCGCGCGATCGATGCGTTCGATGAACGACGCCGTCGTGGTCGTGCGTGCGTCGGGAATCCCGCCTGTCGTCACCGGCACGTGCATGCTCTGCAGCAGCGAGATCAGGTGCGCCGCCGAATCGGGCGAGATGCCGGCCCGCGTGAGCGCGCCAGGATCCAGGTCGAGCAGCGACGACGTGGACGCCGTCTGCCGCGCGAAGTGCGCACCGAAGTTGTACCAGATCGCGTCGAGCTTGTACGCGCCCTGGCCGCCTTCGTCGAGCGCGACGTTCGCGAACTTCTGCCCGGCCCGGCTCGCCACGGGATCGGAGAATTGCATCTGCGGCGCATCGAGCGTCACGTGGCCGCTGCGCCGCGAGATGTTGCCGCCCGACGACAGCGTCACCGCCGTCTGCACGCCATTGAATCCGCCGATCGTCGGGTCCCACGGCGACGTGCGAAAGCGCGTCGTCGTGCGCGCGTCGCGCGGCAGGTCGCCGCCGCTGAACGCGAGCCCGTTGAGCGTCGTCGAATTGTTATCACCGCCAAGCCCGAATGCGGATACACCGTTCGGAGACGTCGAAAGTCCGGGAATGAGCGACGCCATCGCGTCGAGGTTCCCCTGCATGTCTGGCGACAGCGCGCCGTTCACGCCGTCGGCGCTCTTGTCGGTGGGGTCCGTCCCGAATCCGTCCTCCGATCCCATCGACCGCCGCGGCCGCGCCTTGCGTGCCTGCACGCGCATCGCGGCCACCTGAGTCACGGCCGGGGCGAGCTTCGCGTTCACCACCGCGACGGTGTCCGGCGGCTTGATCGTGACGCGCTGCCGGAACGGTTTGCGGCCGAGCGCACCGATGTAGAGGATGTATTCGCCCGTGGGCTTGGGAATCACCACGCGGTAGGCGCCGCTCGAGTCGGACTTGTCGGTGATCGTCTCGGCGGTGGGCGCGATCGTGACGATGATGTCGGCGGCAGGGAGCGCGGCGCCGCTGTCCGTCGTCACGCGGCCTTGAATCACCTGCGGATGCTGCGCGCGGGCGGCGGCGACGGGCACGGCGAGGCAGAGGCACGAGGCCGCGCCCAGGCACGCGATCGCACGGATCAGCGGACGGTCTCGCATAGCGGGTTGTCCCATCAAATGTTCAGGGGAAGACGAAAATGACACCGCGAACTCGAATGAGAAAGGGTGAATGGGCGAACCGCCCGCTGTTGGACCCGGCCACCGGGCAAACCGTTGCCCGGTGCACCGGTCACGGGAAGCGCCACGTCTTGCCGTCGACGGCGAAGCACTCCCCGGATTCGTCGCACGCCGTCGCCGGCTGCAGGCGGCGGATCTGATCGAAGGTCATCTGGCTCGCGCCCCAATAGTGCGCCACGCCGCGCCAGCTGCCGAAGTGCACCGCGCGCGCGAACTGCGGCCGCGCCGCGACGTCCGGCTTCGGCTCGCCGATCAGGATCGACGGGTCGTCGCGCTGCGGATTGGAGACGTACACCCAACTGCCGCCGAACTCCACGTGCCCGAAGGCGAGCGATCGCGCCAGCAGTCGCGGATAGGGCGCGAGCGCCGTCACCAGAAACGTCTGACCGGTCGCATCCTGATCGCTCGTCGCGTCGACGGATCTGACGGCGACGACCACGTGCATGCTGTCGATGAGCCGGATCAACACCTGGCCGTCGAACGCGCATTCCTTGGCGCCGATGCCGCACGCCGTGAACTGGTCCGACACGACGCGCATCGGCGCCCAGAACATCGCGAAGCTGATCGTCACCCGATCGTGGCCGGTCCCGCGTGTGTTCGGGAACTTCGCGCCGTCCGCGATCCCGAGCATCCATGGATGCTCGCGAATGTCGGGGAAGATGTCGGCGAACAGATCGTCGGCGTCGTGAACCTGCGCCGGATACGCGGCCGCGGTGTGGCGAACGACGGCGCAGGTGGAATCGAGCACGAAGCCGATCACCATCTTCCGCGCATTCGTGCTGTCGCGCATGATCTGCGGATAGAACTCGCGCGCCCACCCCTGGAGCTTTTCGACGTCCGGCCCCGGGTTGCGATCGCCCGGCGCGCATGTGGGCCGGAACTCGCTGGCCGTCGCGACGGCGACGCTCCGCACCGCGTCCCCGCGAACGACCGCGGAGCTGCTGCGCACCGGCGTGGACCACGCGATTGCCGCGCAGACGATCACGCCCGCACAGGCGAGCGAGCCGCCGAGCGATACCAGGCGTGGCGCGCCGCCGGCGATGCGCCGGATGCGGCGCTCGAGGTTGGACCGTCGTTCCACGAGCGCGGCGCGCGGCAGCAGTCCCGCGGTCGTGCGCTCGTACACGGCGAGCAGCAGGCGCCCGTATTCGCGCGCATCGCCGCGGCGCCGCAGCACGCGAGCGTCGCAGTCCGCCTCGGCGGCGAACCGCGTGCGCGCGGCGATGACCCAGAGCGCCACGTTCCATGGCTGCACGAGCAGCGCGATCAGCGCCAGCACCAGCAGCACCGGGTCGCGCGCGTCCGCGTGCTCCTGCTCGTGCAGGATGATCGCGCGGCACTGATCGTCCGGCAGCTCCAGCACCCAGCGCGGCACGATGATCCGGGGCGTCACGAGGCCGACGAGCGCCGGCCCGACGTCGTGCGATACGAGCACGGGGACGCCGCTCGCCATGCCCCGCTCGAGCGTGCGTGAGAGAAGTCTGATGCGCGCGATCGCGACGATCAGGTAGCCGAGCATCGCGAGCGATGCGACGACCCACGCGGCGGCGAGTGCGGCGTTCCAGCGGGCGATGCGCACCGCGGCGCGCCCGATGGTGGCGTCGTACGCGCGCGCGACGATGCCGCCCGCGCGCGCCGCGGCGTCGCGGGCGCCGAAGCGCGACGCTGAGGGGGTCGGCGCAGGGCCCGCTTCGAATTGCCGAACGCCTGGCGTTGCGCCGCTCGCCGCGTCCGCGCCGAGGACCGCTGCGCGCGGCGGCGACGGCGGCGCGCTCGGCCGGAGCACGCGACGGTATGCGAAGATCGAGATGGAGAGCGCCGCGACAATCGCGGCTGCCCACACCCAGCGCGTGGGGCGTCCGAGCGCGCGCGCCAGGTACTCGGCGGCGAGGGCGGCGCCCGCGATCAGCGCCGTGACGACGACCGTGTACGCCATCCATGCGCCGATCATGGTTTGCGCCTCCGCGTCTTCGGCGGTTCGCGCCGCTCCAGCTGCTCGTCGAGCAGCGCGCGCACGCGCGCGATCTCGTCGGGCGTGAGCTTGCGATCGCGCACGAAATGCGTGAGCAGCGCCTCCGCCGACCCGCCGAAGATGGTGTCGATCATGCGGGTGAACGCGCTGCGGCCGGCCTCGTCGCGCGCGACCAGCGCGCGGTAGCGGAACGCGCGGCCCTCTTCCGTGTGGCCCACGTGCCCCTTCTTCTCGAGGATCGTGAGCATGGTGGCCACGGTGTTGTGGCTCAGCGGATCGGCCAGCCGCTCGCGCACTTCCGCGACCGTGGAGGGCCCGTGCTCCCAGAGCACGGCCATGATGTCCAGCTCCCGATCCGTGAAGGCGACCGCCATCGCGCGACTCCTAAGGTTTTAGGAGAAGATACGCGCGATTCGTCGGTTGTCAACTAACACTTTAGGAGATGAGGCTGCGGGGGACGCTGGTCCTATCGCTCCTCGCACACGTTCGTCTCTTTGCGCTCGAGGAACGTCACTGGCCGGATCGACCGCGGAACCCGGATCACGTCCACGGGCGACACCACCTCGTTCAGGCACCCGCAGCGCGAGCCGTGCCCGCGCTCGCGCACCACGGCATAGATCCGCTTGTCCTTGTCGCGGAACACCGTGTCGATGTTGATCTGGTAGCCCATGCACGGCGCCTGTCCCATGCCGACGACGAGCAGCATCTCGCGCGAGAAATCCACGTTGGGCGCGGGCGCGGTGGAGCTCGACCCGACGATGCGCTTCCAGATTGCCTCCCAGTCGGCGGTGTCGAGAATCGCGAGCCGTACCGAGTTCGGGAGCTGGCTCTTCGCGTTTCTATATAGATGGTCCACGGACTCGTACGGCTCGAGCTTGATGTCGTCCGCGTGCTCGACGGTCGCAACCTGCTTGATCGGAGTCGCGTTCCCGTGCTCGTCCGGCCCGTGTGACGGATGCACGTAGTGCTGGCAGCCGTACGCGATGATGGCCGCGCTCAGCACCGCGGCGCCAAAGATCGTTTTACGCATGATGCTCCCGCTCCCGCCGTTCGAGGTACCCGGCCAATCGCCGGACAAGACCTTCCACGAGTGAGTATCGGACGCCGACGTCCGAGACTTGAGCGGTGTCCGCCGGTGGACAGTCAAATGCCCGTCCCGTACGTTCTTGGGCTCGTGCCCACGCTCGCTGTGCCGTCTCTTCGACGGGGAGATCTCATGCTCGCTCGCGTCACGCGCCGCCTCTCGATTATCGGCGCCCCGGTCCTGTTTCTGATCGTCGCCCAATCGGTTTCCGCCCAACAGCCGGCGTCGCATCCGACGCGGCAGATGCAGCCAGCCGATCTCAAGGCGTGGAATACGATCCGCCAGTCTGCGCTCTCGAACGACGGGAGATGGTTCGCATACGTGCTCGCGCCCAACGAGGGCGACGCGAGCGTGATCGTGCGCTCGACGGCGGCCGACGGAAAGGAGATGAAATTTCCGATCGGCAACGCGAGCGGCGGGGCGGGCGGGCGGGGCGGCCCGGGCGGGTTCGGCGGCGGCGCGAGCGCGCTCGCGATCAGCGGCGACTCCAAGTGGGTCGCGTTCACGATCTATCCCAAGGCGCCCCCGGCCAACGGTCGCGGGGCGGGGCGCGGCGGCCGTGGGGCCGGAGCGCCGAATGGCGGCGCACCCGCGCAGAACAAGCTCGGGCTGGTGAATCTCGCGACGGGCGCCGAGCTGGAATTCGACCGCGTGCGCCGGTTCGCGTTCAACGGCGACACGCCGAACTGGATCGCGATGCAGAGCTATCCCGAGCAGCCGTCGGGTGACGCCGCGAACGGTGCGCGCGGCGCCGCACCGGCCGCCGCGGCGGGCTCGCGCGCCGCAGGCACCGATCTGCTGCTCTACAATCTCGCGAACACGTCGATGGTGAACGTCGGCAACGTCGCCGAGTTCGACTTCGATGACAGCGGCGAGTGGCTGGCGTACACGATCGATGCGCGCGACGAGATCGGGAACGGCGTGCAGCTTCGCAACATGAAGACGGACGTCGTGCGTCCGCTCGACTCGGAGCGCGCGCTCTATCGCCGCCTGGTGTGGGCGGACAGCGCGCCGGCGCTCGCCGTGCTCCGCGGCGTGCCGGACTCCGTGCTGCACGACACGCTGTACTCGGTCGTGAGCGTGCGGAACGTCGCGTCGGCGTCGCCGGACAAGATCGTGTTCGATCCGAAGCAGCACGCCGACTTCACGCCGGGCATGGCGATCTCGGCGAACCGCGCGCCGCAGTTCTCGCACGATCTCGCCACCGTCTTCTTCGGCATCCGCGCGATGAAGACGCCGGAGATGGTGGCCGCGGGGCGCGGGAGCTCGATCATCCAGGCGGGCGCGCCGGGGATGGGCGGCACGATCAACCAGCCGCGCGTGAACGAATCGCAGGAGCAGAATCCGTCCCTGATCATCTGGCACTACAAGGATCCGCGGCTCCAGTCGCAGCAGATCGTGCAGGAATCGCAGGACAAGGCGTACAGCTATCTCTCCGAGTATCGCCTCGACGATCACAAGTTCGTGCGGCTCGGCGACGACGCGCTGCGCACCGTGAACCTGATCGGCCGCGAGCACTACGCGTACGGCCTCGACACGCGCGCGTACGACAACCAGGAGAGTTACAGCGGCCGCCGCTTCGAGGATGTGTACTCGGTCGATCTCGCGACCGGCGCGCGGAAGCTGCTGCTCTCGAAGCACCTCGCGTCGGCGGCGATTCCGTCGCCGAGCGGCAAGGAGCTGCTGTACTGGGACGACGCCGCGCAGTGGGCGGTGATGGACGTCGTCTCGGGCGACAAGCACGAGATCTCGAAGGGTGTGCCGACCGTGTTCGCCGACACGTCGGACGACCACAACAACCTGGTGACGCCGCCCGACGCCGTCTTCGGCTGGACGAAGGACGGGAGCGCGGTGCTCGTCTCAGACGCGTTCGACGTGTGGAAGGTGCCGGTGCGCGGCGGCGTGGCGACGAATCTCACCGTCGACGGCAAGCGCGATCAAATTCGGTATCAGCGGCTCTATCCGTTCGGCCAGGACACGCGGGCGGGCGCGGGCGGCGGACGCGGCGGGCGGGGCGGGGCGGCGTTTGGCGACGGCATCGATACGAGCAAGCCGCTCTACTTCGGCACGTACGGCGAATGGACGAAGAAGGAGGGCATCGCTCGCGTCAATCCCGGCAGGCCCGGCGCGCAGCGGCTGGTGTTCGATGATGCGAAGTACTCGTTCGAGAAAGCGAAAGACGCCGACGTGTACGTGTACACGCGCCAGACGGCGGTCGACTTCCCGGACTATTACGTCGCGAGCGCGGACCTGAAGAGCGGCCGCCGGATCACGGACGCGAACCCGCAGCAGAAGGACTTCGCGTGGACGAGCGGCGTGCGGCTCATCGACTACACGAGCGCCAAGGGCGACAAGCTGCAGGGCGCGCTCTACCTGCCGGCGAACTACGAGCCCGGGAAGAAGTATCCGCTGCTCGTCACGATTTACGAGAAGCGGTCGAACCTGGCGCACGCGTACGTCACGCCGAACGAGACGAGCACGCCCAACCGCAGCATCTACACGAGCCGCGGCTACGCGGTGCTCGATCCGGACATCAAGTATCGCGTGAACGATCCGGGGATGTCGGCGGTGTGGTGCGTGATCCCGGCGGTGAAGGCGGCGATCGCGACGAGCATGATCGATTCCACGAACGTCGGCCTGTGGGGCCACTCGTGGGGCGGCTACCAGACGGCGTTCCTCGTGACGCAGACGCACATCTTCAAGGCCGCGATCGCCGGCGCGCCGCTCACGGACATGGTGAGCATGTACGGGTCGATCTACTGGAACTCGGGCGGCGCGGACCAGGCGATCTTCGAGTCGAGCCAGGGGCGGTTCAAGGGCAACTACATCGACAACTACGACGCGTACATCCGCAACTCGCCGAACTTCCACGCGAAGAACGTGACGACGCCGCTCATCATCCTCTCGGACGACAAGGACGGCGCGGTCGACTTCAACCAGGGCGTCACGTACTTCAACACGCTGCGCCAGCTGGGGAAGAAGGTCATCCTGCTCACGTACGTCGGCGAGAACCACGGCCTCGCGCGCCCGATCAACCAGAAGGACTACGCGATGCGCCAGAAGGACTGGTTCGACCACTACCTCCTCGGCAAGCCGGCGCCCGATTGGATGACGAACGGCATTCCGCGGATCAAGATGGACGAGTACTGGCAGCAGTTGAAAGCCCAGCAGGCCGGCTCGATCGTACCGTAGTACGGTTGGCGTCTTCCCAGCCACGCGATATTGGCCCGATGACGAACCCCCAACTCCGTCTCGACGAAGAACCGAAAGATCTCGGCTTCGGCTCCGTCGTCGGTGGCGCGAACGAGAAGCGGCTGCTCAATCGCGACGGGACGTTCAATCCCCGTCGCGTCGGGCTGCCGTTCTTCAAATCGCTGAGCCCGTATCACTACATGCTCACGATCAGCTGGCCGAGGTTCTTCCTCATCGGCGTGGCGGGCTATCTCGTCGCGAACCTCGTGTTCGCGCTGGCCTACCTCGCGCTGGGCGCGAACTCGCTGATGGCGATGAGCGGCGCCGGAATGGGCGGGACGTTCGGCCGCGCGTTCTTCTTCAGCGTCGAGACGCTGGCGACGATCGGCTACGGCAACGTGACGCCGAACGGCGTGGCGCCGCACCTCGTGATGACGCTCGAGTCGCTCGTCGGGCTGCTCGTGTTCGCGCTGGGGACGGGGATTCTCTTCGCGCGCTTCTCACGGCCCACGGCGGCGGTGATGTTCAGCGGTCAGGCGGTGATCGCGCCCTACCGCGGCAAGACCGCCTTCATGTTTCGCACGGCGAATGGCCGCAGCAATCAGCTCGTCGAGCTCGAGGCGAAGGTGTTGTTCAGCCGGATCGAGGGCGCGGTGCGCACGTACGACCAGCTCGTGCTCGAGCGCACGCGGGTCGTGTTCTATCCGCTGAGCTGGACGATCGTGCACCCGATCGACGAGAAGAGTCCGCTGTTCGGCGTGACGCCCGAGGAGCTGATCGCCAAGGACGCCGAGTTCATGATCCTGCTCACCGGTATCGACGAGACGTTCTCGCAGAGCGTGCACACGCGGTCGTCGTACAAGGCCGAGGAGATCGTGTTCGGCCACCGCTTCGCGAACATCTACAACCCCGTCGATGCGTCCGGCGCGGTGAGCATCGACGTGCGCAAGCTGAGCGATCTGGAGCCGGCGGACACCGACGACTACGCGTTCACGTCCACGTGGCACCACACCGGGCATTTCGCCGGGTACGCGCCGAAGCGGCGCTGAGCGTCACTCCTCCTCGGGTTCGTCCCCGGACGCTCGTTCCTCGACCTTGGGTCCTTTCTGCAGGACTTCCTTGCAGCACGCAGCGAGCACAGCCTCGAGCGCCTCGATGCCGTCGTCGGTGGCTTCCATGAAAAGATCCTTTACGACCGACTCGGCGCGCTCCAGCTGATTGATCAGCATGTTTGCGTGCACGCGACTCGGCATCACGCCGCAAACTTTTGCCGTCGCGCGGTTGCCGATCGGTTTGCGTAACACGATCACCGCGCCGCGTTTACCCGGCTGCGTGAAGTAGTCGGATTTATTGTTTCTGGCCGCCCCCACCCGTTTTTTCGTGGGGCGGCTTTTTCGTCCCTGTCGTGCCATGTCGCTCCGCTCGCGTCGCGGGTTGCCGGATGAAGAATACATCAGGTGGCCTCGTCGCGCCCACCCCAGTATGTTGGCAAATGCTCACCGCAGCCGGTGAGCACGGTTTGTGCTTGACGGTGAAACGCCCGCGTCGGCTGGAGCGTTGTGCGTTGACGCACAGCAGTCTCGGATCGTCGGTTCTACCGTCTCACAACACGCAGGACTGTAGTCCCGGGAGGTTGCTGTGAAGAAGCTGTTGCTGTTCCTTGGTGCGGTCGCGGCGATGACGGCGTGCGCTGAATCGACCACGGCACCCACTGCCCAGCGGCGCGCGCCGGCGGCGGCGAGCCACGATTTCACGTGCCGCAGCGGATACGCGATCGCCTACGACTCGAACGGCAATCCGTACTGCGTGGCGGATTCCACGCAGCAGCAGGCGCAGGTGCAGGCGCAGAGCACGACGAAGCAGCCGTAAGGCTGCCTGGTCGTCCAAACGGAGCACGACGTCACTCGTGCTCCGCGCGCGCGGTCAGCGCTTCGATGCGGCTCGTGAGCCGAGCGGTGAGGGGATGGTCCTTCGCGGCCAGCGCAAGGTCCAGCGCGCGCCGGTAGCATCGGACGGCCGTGTCACGGTCGTCGCCGCGGCGCTCGCTCAGTTGCCCCATCAGCTCGAGACACTCGGCCTGGCGTCCCACGTTGCGCGCGCTGGTGAAGTGGCCGAGTGCTTCCGTCAGCAGCGATTCCGCGGAATCGAACTGGCCCAGGCTCGCGTACGCGGCGGCCTGATTCTGCGTCACGTTGAGGAGCAGATCGAGCGCGTTCTGCCGCCGCGCGATCGCCATCGCCTCGCCGCCGATCGCCAGCGACCGCGCGGCGTCGTTCTGGTCGAGCGCGGCTTTCGCCGTGTTGCACAGCGCCACCGCCAGTCCGAACTCATAGTCCGCGGCGCGAAATGCCTCGACGGATTCGGCGAAATAGCGCTCGGCGCTCGCGAAATCCGCCCGTTCCGCCGCGCCACGGCCGAGGTTCTGGAGCGTGATGCCGCGCATCCGCGGCGAGCGCGCGCGGGCGAGCGCCCGCCGCGAAACCTCATCCGCCTCATCGAAGAAGCCCTGCATCTGGAGCGCGCCGACGTCGACGTTCAACGCCTCGGCGGCCAGGTCCTCGGCGCCGCCCGCTTCGGCGAGCCGCAGCGCGGCGGCGGCTTCCTTCTGCGAGTCCTCGTACCGCGCCATGGCACGGTAGACGCGCGCGAGTCCCACGCGCGTCTCGGCTTCATCGATCGGACCTTCGCTCCGGGCGAGCGCCTCGGAGTAGGCCTCGAGCGCGCGTTCGAGCGCGCCAGCCTGTTCGAAGCGGAACCCGCGCTCCAGCAGACCGCGAAGCGCGGGACCGGCTCGGCTCGGCTCTGGGGTGGGCGCCATGAATCGATGCTGAACCTGGTGTGGACGGGTTGCTGAAGAATAGCTTAAGAACAGCCGATTCGCTCACCTTCGCTTGGAGTCGCAATGGACGACAAACAGCTTGCCAAGCTCGTCAAGAAGACCGTGGCCAAGGCCTCGAAGCCCAAGTCCCAGCCGCGCAAGACGTACGACTCCACGCTCGACGTGACCCGCCGGCCGACGACCGAAAAGGACGACGAAGCCGCCGAGTTGTTCGAGATCATGAAGAAGCGGGACTTCTAATGAGCGATGCGGCGCGGAAAAGCGACGAGGAGTGGGCGCGGACGCTGACGCCGGAACAGTTCGAGATCACGCGCCGGCAAGGAACCGAGCGCGCGTTCACCGGCAAGTACTGGGACACGCACACGCCCGGCGTGTACAAGTGCGTCTGCTGCGGCGCGCCGCTGTTCGACGCGGACACCAAGTTCGAGTCGGGGAGCGGATGGCCGAGCTTCTTCGCGCCGATGTCGCGCGACGCGGTGGCCACCGAGGACGATACGAGCCACGGGATGCGGCGCACGGAGATTCACTGCGCCAAGTGCGGCTGCCACCTCGGCCACCTGTTTCCGGACGGGCCCCAGCCGACAGGGATGCGCTACTGCGTGAACAGCGCGTCGCTGGACCTCGATCCGAAGGAGAAGTAGGCGCGGCGGGTTTGTATACGAAGTGTGTGCGCTGTTGACAGGGGACGGTCCGGGACCCTTATCTGAGGGGGTCCGAAGCGGGATGACCCCAGAACCGCCAATCCTGTCGCAATGCCCACCCAGTTGATGGAACGTCCCGCCGCGGACGAGCACGCGCCGTACTACGAGAGGTACGTGGCAAAGGTCCCGAGCGGCGACCTGATCTCGCTGCTCCGCGAGCAGGTGATGGACACGACGGCGCTGCTGCGCGGCGTCTCCGCCGAGCGCGCGAATTACGCGTACGCGCCGGGGAAGTGGAGCATCAAGGAGGTCGTCGGCCACATGGCCGACACGGAACGCGTCATGGCCTATCGTGCGCTGCGCATCTCGCGCGGCGATACGACGCCGCTCGCGAGCTTCGACGAGAACCTGTTCGTGGCGAACTCGAATTTCGCGAGTCGCACGCTCGACGATCTGCTCGAGGAATTCCAGGTGGTGCGCGCGTCGACGGTGCACATGGCCCGGCAGCTCGACGAGCGCATGCTCGCGCTGCGCGGCACGGCGAGCGCGAATCCGGTGACGGTCCGGGCGCTGCTCTACATCATCGCCGGACACGAGCGGCATCACACGGCGTTGCTGCGCGAGCGTTACCTCTCGCAATAGCGGCGGCATCGCGCGCCCCGCAGCGAACCGCGGGGCGCGAGCGAGGATTCGATCGGCATGATGCGGCTCTGGGCGGACTCGTACGCGAAGCGCTCGACGGCGGTCACGAGCGCGAGCTTGAGCGTCGCGGTGCACGTGGCGATCATCGCCGCATCGGTCGTGGCCACGCTGCCGCCGTCGACGCTGCCATCCACGGGCATCGCGAACCGGCCGTACTACATCCCGCCCCCTGATCGTACGCCGGGCAGCATGCCGCAGCGGGAGACGGTGCACTACATCGATCTCTCGCGCTTCGAGCTCGGGATCGGCGACGGGCCGCGCGTGATGGGCGACGCGCACCCCACGAGCGTCCAGCAAGGGCTCGGGCGCGCCGAAGCGGACAGCGTCACGGCGCCGGCACTGCCGCCGTCGCGCGGGCGCGATTCGGTGTTCTCCGTGCTCGACGTCGATACGGCGGTCGTGCGGACCGCGAACAGCGCGGCGCCCGCGTATCCGCTCTCGATGCTGGAGAAGAACATCACCGGTGTGGTGTCGGCGCAATACGTCGTCGACACGACCGGCTTCGCCGACTCGGCATCGTTCACGGTGCTCGCGGCGACGAATCAGGCGTTCGTCGACGCGGTGCGTGCGGCGCTCCCCTACATGCGCTTCACGCCGGCGAAGATCGGGGCGATCAAGGTCCGCCAGCTCGTGGAGCAACAGTTCACGTTCCGCATCTCGCGTGCGGATACCGCCGCGCCGCCGCCCAGGAAGAAACCGTGAGCTCCGTCACGACGGCCGTGCGCGCTTCTTGCACCCGAGGCCGGCGATTCGCACCACGAGGAGCTCATGCATTCGCAATTCCGGCGCGCGGCGGCGCTCGCCCTGATCGCCGCCGCGCCGCTCGCCGCGCAGGTGACGTCCGACGACGTGTCGGCCTACCGCGCGCTCATGCTCACGCCGGTTGGCGGCCTGTCACCGATCGCCACCAGCACGATCGACGGTGAGGTCCAGTCAGGCGTCGCGCTCGCGCTGCGCTACGGCTATTACGGCGGCGGCTCGTCGCTGTCGTCGCACAACGACTTTGGCGCGACGGCCGTGCTTCCGCTGGCCATGGGATCGACGGTGTCGCTCACCGGCGGCGTCGCGTCCGGTCAGGGGAACAACGGCTTGATGCTCTCGATCGGCGCCGACACGCGGATCACCGAGATGCCGTTCGGCAGCGCGGCGGACTCGCGCCGGCTCGGGATCGCGGTGAACGGCGAGCTGGGATACGGCAAGCCGACCGGCGAGCACGTGATCAGCGGGGCGGTGGGGCTGCCGCTGTCGCTCATTCCGGGCCGGATGGCGCGCGACGCCATGCGCATCGTGCCGTGGGTCACGCCGGCATTCGGATTCGGTAATGAGAAGTTCGATGGCTTCGACCAGACGTTCAGCGGCTCACGTTTCATGCTCGGCGGCGGCCTCGCGGTGTACAATCCGTCGAGCAGTCTCTCGTTCAGCGCCGGCGTGCAGTACGTGTCGATCCAGAGCGCGCAGCTCCAGATCGGCCTGAACGTCGTCCTCGGCGGACGCTAGCCGCCGATCTCGGCCTCCAGCCGACTGATGAACGCCGCCTGTGCGGGATTGATCTTTTCCCGCGCGGCGGCGGGCGCGTACCAGGCGCAGCGATCGATCTCCGGATACGTGAGCCATCGCCCCGAGCCGCGCGGCCATTCGTTCCGCGTCAGGTTGCTCACGATGCGGTCGGGATCGGCGTCGCCTTCCCACGCCCACGCGTGCACCACCTTGCCCGCTTTCTGGCGAATGGAGCCGAGGGGGAGAAAGGGCGGTGCGGGGGTGATGCCGGTCTCCTCGAGAAACTCGCGACAGGCGGCGTCGATCAGGTCCTCACCTTCGTTCACGGCGCCTTTCGGGATGGTCCATGCGCCCGTGTCGCGATTGGCCCAGAACGGGCCGCCCGGGTGCGCGAGCAATATCTCGAGCGCGCCACTGGTGCGGCGATAGAGGAGCAGCCCGGCGCTGACGGAGGTGCGCGCGCTCACGGCTGCGTCTGCTCCGCCGATCGCGAGAACGGGAGCTCGGGTGCGCTCGTCGGGTGCGCTTCGGATCGTGCGGCGGGCATGACGCAAAAAATCGCATCGTGGTCCCGCGCGAAAGGGGGGCGGCGGATCGTTCTGCGTGAACGGCCGTGACCAGTGATGATTTTTCTGAAAACCGTCAAGAGGCTCCGGCGCACCGGGCGGTGCTGAGGCCAGGTCTCGGCAAAGGTTTCGCTCTTCACTGCCCTTCACGCCGTCTCCAACCAACCCGGGAGCATTCGGCCGTTATCCGCAGCGAGTGCCGTTAATCCGAAAGATCCGGCAGCATCCGCCGGTCATTCGCGACCAGCCCCACTGTCCGCCGTGCTTCGCGCGCGCCTGCGCCGCCGGTGCGCGGATTCCCACCACTGCCCGACGCCCAATCCGATCGCGGCGCCCACCGTGGCGCCGGTGATCGCGCCGCACACGGTCGCGACCTCGAAGTCGGCGAGGCCGCGTGTCACGACGCCGCGCCGCATGCCGGTGAGCACCACGCCCCACGTGGCGAGCCCCCACCACAGCGCGGCGAGCACGCCGCACGCCACCGCGAACCCGTTGATGAGCGCGTCGCGGCGCGGCGGATAGTAGTTGTTGGCGATGGTGCCGAGCCGTTCCTGCTCGGCGCGCCAGCCCGCGTCGCGCCACCAGCCGGCGCGGAGCACGAGCGTGGCGGCGAGCGTCGCGATCTCCGCGCCCCAGAGCGTGTTCGTCTGGGTGCGCGGGAGCATGGCTTGTTTCGTGTTTTGTAATACCAAAACTGTCGTGAGCACCGCCAGCCCCGCGTACGGTGCCCATCGGCCGACGCCCGCGGCCGGCGCCGAAGCGTCCGGCGCGCGGGGAGTCGGCACGGCGGTCATGGCTAGCGGCCGCCGTTGGTCGTCATGGCGGGAGGCGTCTGCTTCTCCCAGACGAACCGGTGCAGGAAATCGCTGCTGTGGTTGAAGATGTCGATCCAGCGCTGGTGGACGAGCGGCTCGTGCACGTCGTCGGGATTCACCGTGAGCTCGAAGTACACGCCGTGCGCGCGCAGCAGGTCGACGAGGCCGATCATCTGCGAGAAGTTGACGTTGCGGTCGTCGTCCGCCTGCTCGAGGTAAACCGGCGACTTCCAGGTGTCGATGTGGCCGGCGGCCGACGACTTGAATGCGAGGCTGCTCGAGTCGACGGAGTTGCCGTAGAGGTGCACGCCGGCGAGGTCGACGCCCGCGGCAAAGATGTCCGAGTTGCGCGCGAGCGCCTCGGCGGTGAGCAGGCCGCCGTACGACAGGCCCCAGATGCCGATGCGCGTGGAGTCCACGTCGGGGCGCGACTGCAGGTACTTCGCGCCGGCGACGACGTCCTGGTACTCCGCGTTGCCGCGCGCGTTGGTGTTCGGCGCGCGCTGGAACGACCGGCCGTAGCCGACACCGCTCCGATAGTTGATGGACATCACGATGTAGCCCTGCGTCTGCAGCCACTGGTTGAACGCGTACGCCCAGTGGTAGAACTGCATGTAGTGATAGGCGGGGAGCATCTCGCGCGACGGGCCGCCGTGCACGAAGATGATCGCCGGCCGCTTCTCGCCCGGCTTGAGGTCCCGGGGCAGGAAGAGCTGATTATGGATCTCTAAACCGTCCGCCGCGTGCGTGATCACGATCTGCGGCGTGACGTGCGCGGCCTGCGGGAAGCTGTGCGCGAGCTGCGGATACACGACCTTCGTCGCGCCGCCCGCCGCCGGCACGATGCCGATCGATGCCGGCTGCGCGGCGTTGAAGTAGAGCACCGCGAGCTGCCGCCCCGACGCCAGCGGCATCGGCGACACCTCGACGCCGTCGTCCGTGGAGATGCGGCGCGGCGTGCCGCCCGACGTCGGCACCGCCCAGATGTGCCGCTTCTCGATGTCCTGCGCGTTCGTGCAGTAGTAGAACGTCTTGCCGTCCGGCGAGAACGACGTCGTCACGAACGTGCGCCCGTCCACGCCGTCGTTGATCAGGCCGTCGGTCGGCGTGAGGAGCACCGGTTCCGACTCGGGATTCGTGACGCTCAGCGAGAAGTAGCGATCCCACTCGTCGTTCGGCCGATTCGCCGTGAACACCACGCGATCGCCGGCCCACCGGATCGCATTGATCGCGCTGAACGTGCGATCGTTCGCCTGCGGATGCCAGAACTCGTGCCCCGCGCCCGTCGCCACGTCGGCGACCATCAGCGAGAGCGTGTAGCCGCCAGGGAACGCCGCGTTGTGCAGTCCGTCGATCTTCGGCGGCGTGGTGTCGTTGCCGAAGCCGCGGCCGCCGAAGCCGCCGCGCCCACCGCCCGGGAATCCGCCGCGTCCGCCGCGCGCCGCCGCGGCGCCGGCCGGGTTGCCGATCCCGCCGCTGCCCTGCTGCGTCTGCTGCGCGAACGGCGTGCCCGGCCGCCGGATGAACGCGATCTGCTTTCCGTCGGGCGACCACGCTGGGCTCGCGTCGAAGTCCACGCTCGGGGCGAGGAACTTGACGGTCCGCGCCTTCATGTCGTACACGCCGATCAGCGAGTGATTCTCGCGCTGGCTCACGAAGGCGAGCTTCGAGCCGTCCGGCGACCACACCGGGTCCATCTGACGACCCCACTCGCGAATGAACGGAATGCCGGCCGTGTCCATCGGCGTCGTGACGTTGCGCGCCACGCGAGCGCGGTAGATCTGGCCGTCCTTCACGAACACGACCCACTTGCCGTCGGGCGAGAGCTCGGGGCCCACGCCGCCGCGGCCGAAGCCGGGGAGCTCGGTGCCCGTGATGACCGCGAGGCGCCACGCGCCGCTGCCATCCGTCTTCGCCGCCCAGACGGCGCGCTCCGGGCCGTTCGGATCGTGGGACGGATTGGCGACCCAGCCTTCGCGGTTCTGCGCCGAGCCGCGGACGAATGTGGCGATGGAGCCGTCGTCGGAGAGCTGCACCGACGTGACGTCGACGCCGTTGTCCTCGAGGAATTTGGTGAGGCGAACGGCCTTGAAGTCGGGCGCGGCGGCCGCGTAGACGTTCCGCATCCCGCGCTCGTATGTCACCCACGCGACGCGGTCCGCCTTGCGCGCGACCGTCATCTCGAGCGGCGAGGCCGGCGAGAGAAATTCGTTGATGGTGTATGGCGACGCGAAGTTCGGCGAGCCCGCGAGTGTCGTACGATTCGCGGGCCGCAACTGCGCGGCGGCGGGGACCGCGGCGAACGTGATCGCGCCGAGTACGAGGCGCGTGCGAAGCAGGGACATGAACACCTCTGAGAGGGTCGAGGCAGGAGAACAGCGGTTCGTCACTAAGGCAACGCGCCGGCGGGCGGCGTCGTTGTGCCGAATCCTGATTCTGCCCTATGCGCGGAGTCCCCGCTAGCACTCCACGCTACGGCGGCGGCGGCCCTCCGCCGGCCGGAGGGGCATTCGGCGGTGGGCCCCCGGGCGGTGGACCACCGCGGGCGCCGCCCGGCCCGAATGGATTTGGCTGCCGTCCCGCTTCTCGCTCGAGTCGCGCACGCTGCTCGGCGTCGAGCAGCGGCGCGAGCGATGTGCGCATGGAATCCATGCTCGCGCGCAGATGGTCGTTCGCCGCGCGGATGATCTGCTGATTTCGTTCGGCCGCGGCCTCGACGATCGGGCGGATGGAATCGCGCTGCGCCGGCGAGTGCGGATCGATGATGTCGTTCATGTGCGCGACGAAGCCCGGCGGCCGGCGCAGCTCGCCCAGGCGGTCGCGCCGGCCGCGCACCAGCGTGGCGTCGGCGAAGAGGCCGAGAGAGAACCCCACGATCAGCGTCAGCGCGAGCAGGACGAGCGATTTCGTGTTGGCGGTCATGGTGACTCCTGGTCTCCAGCCCCGGCGCCGAAGAGCGCCGTGGGTGAATAGGCCGCGGCGAGCGTGACCTGCGGCAGTCCGAGCACGGCGTCGAGGGAGCCGGCACCAGCGCGCCGGCCAGCCCACAGGTTGTAGCCGGCGAGGGCGAGCGCCGCCGCGGCCGCGAGGGGCACGATTCGGATGAACTGCCGCTGGAGGGCGCTGCTCATGCTCGAGGCGCGCTCGTGCGCCAGCCGCGCCAGCACGCGCTCGCCGAAGCCGGGCTCGAATCGGCGATCCGCGTGCTCCCGCACGAGCGCGGCAAGCTCCGATTCACGTTTGCTCATAATGCCTCCGCGATCGCGTCGGGCCGCGCGTACGGCGCGAGGTCGGCTTCCAGCTCCTGCAGGGCGCGCGAGAGCCGCGACAGGACCGTTCCTTCCGGAATCCCGAGGATCTCCGCCGTCTCCCGCGTCGAGCACTCGTGGAGCAGGCGCAGCACGACGACGGCCCGGTGCTTCTCCCCGAGCCGCGCGATTGCGGCTCGAACGACCGCCTTGAGCTCCGTCGCGTCAGTATCGCGATCGGGGCCGGGGCGCGGCTCGAGATGCTCGATGGGCGATTGGTCGCGGCTCACGAAGCGGAGCAGCGAGCGCCGCCGCCGGCGCAGCGCATTGATCGAGAGATTCATGGCGATGTGGACGAGATAGGTCTTGAGCGACGAGTCTCCCCGAAAGTCCCCGAGCGCGCGGTGAAAGCGAATGAACGTCTCCTGGCCAACATCCTCCGCGTCGTCGCCGCGGCCGAGCATGCCGATCGCCGTCGCCGCGACCACACCCTCGTAGCGCCCCACGAGCATCGCGAACGCGCGGTCGTCGCCCGCGCGGGCGCGGGCGATCAACTCGGCGTCGGCGTGCGGCGTGTCTGGCATGCGGAGACTCGGTCGGCGGAAAACCGCGAGCGACGAACCATGGACAACGCGATCGGCCGGATCATTCCATGGAATGCCGCGCAGCGTCGCGATGTCGAAGGGGGGAGATGTTCCGCACAACCCTGCTCCGACCGAGGTCCTCATGCAAGCCCGAACGTTTGCTGCACTCACCGGCGCGCTCGCCGTCGGCACCATCATGGCCTGCGCCGCCGCCAGCGCCACCGCCGCGACCACCGACACGACCGGGACGACCGGGACGACCGGGCTCCCGGCCGTGTTCTCGAAATTCACCAACGGCGTGAAGGTGTCGCTCGACGGCGATTACGTGGTGCTCACATCCAACGGAGAGCCCGACCACAAGAGCGTGTACTTCGCCAAGAGCGATCCACGCTACGAGCCCTACAACGGTACGAATGCGAGCTTCATGGCGAACCAGTTCCAGATCATGCCGCAGCAGCTCACGTTCCGCATTCCGCTGCATCCGGCGCAGTCATCGAATCATCCGGCCACGCCGCTCGGCCCGATCGGGATCGCGCTCAACGGCGTGCCGATCTTCAACCAGTACAACGGGCAGAATCGCCCGCTCACCGTCGAGATCAATTCGTTCGACCAGTACAACGGGCATCCGCAGATGACCGGCCAGTATCACTATCACGTCGAGCCGATCGCGCTCACGGAGAAGAACGGCTCGTCTTCGCTCATCGGTTTCCTGCTCGACGGATACCCGGTGTATGGGCCGGTCGAGAACGGGAAGCGGCTCACGGACGTGGACCTCGACGAGCTGCACGGGCACTTCGGCCCCACGGCCGACTATCCGAGCGGCATCTATCACTATCACGTGACGGCGGAGGATCCGTACATCAACGGCGCCGGCTTCTATGGCGTGCCGGGGACGGTCGGCCGATGATCTCCATCGCACGCGCGTCGGCCGCGCTCGCCGTGGCCGCCCCGCTGGCGCTCGCCGCGGCGCGGCGGCCGGCCGTGCACACGGTGCGCGGCTACTACGATGACGGCCGGCCGTACTTCGAGCGACACTACGTGAACGGCCGCGAGGAGGGGACCGAGATCGGCTGGTGGCACGACGGCTCGGTCCGATTCGTGTTTCATTATACCAATGGTCTCATGGAAGGCTCCGCGCGCGAATGGTATCGCGGCGGCCGGCTCTACCGGGACGTGACCTACCGCCATGGCCAGGAGGAGGGGCTCCAGCGCATGTGGTGGCCCGACGGCACGCTCCGGGCGAGCTACGTGGTGCGCGATGGGCGGCGGTTCGGACTGCTCGGCGCGAAGGGCTGCGTGCAGACCGATACGACGCGGGCGACGCGATGAACGCGCGCTGGATGCTTGCCGCGCTGCTCGCGATCGGCTGCACGCGCGCGACGGCTCGGCGCGGACTGCCCTACTACACGAATCGGACGCTCACGCCCGTCTGGATCGATTCGATCGGCGCGCGCGACACCGTCCACCGCATCGGCGACTTCACGCTCGTCGATCAGCGGGGGAGAACGGTCGGTCGCGCGACCGTCGCGCACCGCATCTACGTCGCGAGCTTCTTCTACGCCGAATGCCAGCAGCTCTGCCCCAAGCTCCGGTCACAGCTCCAGCGCGTCCAGGCCGCGTTCCAGCGCGACACGAACGTGATGATTCTATCACACACCATCGCGCCCGAGGCGGACAGCGTGTCGGTGTTGCGGCGCTACGCCACCGAGAATCATCTCGACAGCAATAAGTGGCTGCTCCTCACCGGCGCGCGATCCGAGATCGAGCGGCTCGCGCGCGACGAGTATTACGTGGAGCTGCGCGACAGCGGCGGCAAGACCACCGGCCGGCTGCTGCACACCGAGACGTTCGCGCTCGTCGATCGCGATGGGCACATCCGCGGCCTGTACGACGGGTCGCTGTCGTACGACGTGAGCCAGCTCATCGACGACATTCGCACGCTCGAGCGCGAGTGAACGCTACTGGAGCGTGCGCGTGAGCCGGTAGAGCGTGACTGCCGCGCGCTTGGTCTGTACCGGGAGCATGCGGAGGTCGGCCGTCTCCTGTTCCGTGTGGTCGTCGTGGCCGGAGAGCCCGATACCGTCGATGATCATCGGCACGTACGGCGCGACGAACGACACGTCGGCGGCGCCGGCGCGCGACGGATCGACCGCGACCACCGCCCCGGTGCCGAGGTCGCGCGCCGCCCTGTCGTATACCGACAGGAGCTTGCGATTCCCGGCGCTCGGGGCCATTGGCGGATAGCCGTCGTCGAACGCGATCGACGCCGAGGTGTGCGGCAGGTGCTTCGCGACGATGCCTGCCATGGTGCGCTTGGCGCCGGCGTACTGCTGCGGCGAGAGCGCGCGCAGATCGCCCGTCACGGTCATGTGTTCGGCGACCACGTTCCGCTTGCCCGCGGCCGATCCTTCCGTGCCGGTCGTGTCGACGCTCACGGACGTGCCGCCGAGCGCGAGGCCGGGATTGAACGTCAGGTATTGCTCCTGCGAGAGCTCCGTGTAGAACTCGTGGAGGATGCGCGACGCCTCGTACACCGCGCCGGCGCCGACGGTGGGTTGAAAGATCTGTGATGAGTGCGCCGGCGTCCCCGTGGTCGTCAGCGTCCAGGAGGCCGCGCCGCGGCGGGCGATCACCGCCGTCTTCGGATCGCCCGCCCCGTCCTCGAAGCCGAGCGCGGCCTGCGCGCCCTTGGCCGCATCCACGAGCGCGCGGCGCGCCTCGGAGAGCGGAGCGCCCGGCTCCTCCTCGTCGCCGTCGTACACGATCGTGACGTTCATCCGGTCGAGGGCGCCGGCATCCTTCAGCGCCCGCAGGGCGTACAGGATGATCACGTCGCCGCCCTTCATGTCGATGATGCCCGGGCCGCGCGCCGTGGAGTCACTCAACGTCTCGAAACGCTGGAACGGACTCGTCGGCTCGAACACGGTATCGAGGTGGCCGATCAGGAGCAGCTTGGGTCCGGGGCCCGGATGCTCGGCGACGAGATGCCCCGCGCGGTGGAACGCGGCGCCGTCGACCCAGCGCGTCGTAAAGCCCAGCGACTCGAGTGCCGGCCGGAGCGCGTCGGCCACCTGCCGAACGCCGGCGAGATTCAACGTCCCACTGTTGATGTTCACGATCCGCTCGAGCAGCGCGAGCGCTTCCGCGTTGTGGGCGTCGACGGCCGCCGCGACGGCGCGCTCGGTCGGGTCGAGGGCGCCCTGCGTAGATTGCGCGTTGGCGAGCATCGGCGCGGCGGCAACGCACGCCGCGGCGAGGGTCGCGCGCACGGAAGGGAAGATCGGAGTCATGATGCCCAATATACGAGCGCCACGCGTGCTGGCCACCGCGCTGCTCGCGGCCGCCGCCGTGAGCAGCATGGCATGCAGCGGCATGGATCGCGCGCGCCGCGCGATCGCGGACCGTCCGTACGAGCAGACGGACTCCATGGGCGCGCCCGCCGCCGACGTCGTGACGATCCCGCCGCACTGGCCGGCCGACCTGGTGGAGAATTCGGCGGCCGTGATGAGTCGCGCGCAGCCGGGCATCTGGTTCACGCTGAATGACTCGGGGAACGACCCGCTCATCTTCGCGGTCGACACCACGGGCGCCGATCGCGGCGTGTGGCGCATCGCGAACGCATCGAACGTGGACTGGGAGTCGATGGCGCTGGGGCCCTGCGGCGCAGGCAACGCGGGCCGTTGTCTGTACGTCGGCGACACCGGCGACAACGACGCACGGCACCCCAATCGCACCATCTACCGCGTCCCCGAACCCCGCGCGGGCGCACCGGGCGCACGCGGCACGCTGCGCGCCGAGATCCTGACCTACCGCTACGCGGACGGGCCGCACGACGTCGAGGCGATGTACGTGGCCGGCGACGGCGCCACGTATCTCATCACGAAACGAGTATTGAAGAACGCAAATGGCGCGCCGCGAGAGGCGCTCGTGTTCGCGCTGCCCGCGGCCGACTGGGCGCACTCGCCGGCGGTAGCGGCGATCGTCGACAGCCTGCCCATCGTTCCCGGCTCGGCGCCCATGCGGCTCGTCACGGACGCGGCCCTCTCGCCGAACGGGCGGTTGCTCGCGGTGCGCACCTACGCCCAGGCGTACGTGTTCGCCGTGGACTCGGCGAGCGGGCGCGTGCAGCACCAGGTGCCGCCCGCCGTGTGCAACCTGATCGGCATGGACGAGGCGCAGGGCGAGGGCGTGACGTGGGTCGACGACCGGCGGCTGCTGTTCACGAGCGAGGGGAACACGGCGCCCGCGCACATCGCGCGCTGTCCGCTGCCGGCCAGTCGCTAACGCACGAGCTCCGGCGGGAGCGCGTCGAGCCAGCCAGCCTGCAGCACGCCCCACAGCCCGATCAGGATCGCTTCGGCCGCGTCGTGGCGGAGCGACGTGGGCCGCTTCGCGCCGCTCCACGCGATCACGATGCGCGCGAGCCGTCCCGCGACCTCCTTCGCCTGCACGCCCGAGCGCTGCTCGCGCGACAGCATGAACACCGGGCGCCAGGTTTCGGCGGCGACGCGAACGACGTCGAGGCCGTGGCGCTCGCCTTCGTGCTCCCACGCATCGGCGAGCACGCCACCGCCCTCGAGCACGATTCGGGTCAGATCGCGCGGCTCGGCCAGCAGTCCGGGCAGCGCGCGCCGCAGCCGAGCCGCGTTGCCGAAGTTCTGCGAGCGGTACCAGCGGAGTCGGCCGTCGTCGCCGAAGGAGGCGAGCCCCGTGCGCACGCCCACATCGACTGCGAGGAGCGACGCCATGCGCGCGCCGGATTCAGTGCGACTCGTCTTCTTCCAGCGGCTCCTGGAAGTCCGCGAGCACCTCGCGCGCCCGTTCCAGCTCGTCGTCCGGCACGAGCACGTCGACCCCGCGCGCCGTCACGCCCTGGAACCCCGGGCCGAAGATGCCGACGATGTCATTGCCGCGCACGAATCCGTCGATGCCGGCCGCGTGGAGGCGTTCCACGAGCATGTCGGCCTCGAGCGCGGAGCCGAGATTCACGAGTTTGACCAGGGACGACACGACGCATCCTCGAGGTGGTGCCAGTCAGGAAAAGCTAGCGCCCTCGCATGCACACGTCAGGCGCGGCACGTCTATCCGGCGTCGATGCCGGCGAGCATGATGAGCAGCGCCCGCGCCGCGAGCATCGCGCCGACGAGGATTCGCGGCAGGTGCGAGAGGATGCGGTACGACGCCGGCGCGTGCTGCGCTCGCGCGATCTCCTCTCGTGCCTCGCGCGGGCGGCGCTCCGCGAGCAGGGCACGGATTCGCTTGGCGCGCTGCTCCTCCAGCACGGCGCGATACTCGGCGCCGTGCGCGCGCTGGTATGCCTCGTCCGCTCCCCACACGCGCTCGAGCACCGCGATGCGCGACGTCGCCATCGCCAATTCTTTCGCGTCCGTCACGCGCGGGCCGGAATGGCCGTGGTTGATCCCGGTATCGCGATCGAGATAGGCGCCGAGCCCGGCGCGCGTGAGACGCCCGAAACATTCCCAGTCTTCGTACGTCGCGAGGTCTTCCGGGAACCAGCGCCCGCCCGGCAGCGCGCATCGCCGCGCCACGAGCTCGGTCGCGCCGATGTAGTTCGCGGTCATCTCCAGTTCGTACAGCCGGCCGATGTGGACGCTGCCCTCGGCGCGCCCCGCGGCCTCCGGGACGATCTGCGCGAGCGGAATGCCTGGCGCGAGGATCTCGTTCCACGGCCGGTGATCCTTGTGCCACGCGACGAGGTAGTGCGGATGTTCGATGCCCTGTTCGTCCTGCATGAGGAAGTCGCTGAAGCAGAAGAGGACGTCGTCGCGTGCCTCGAGGATCCGGCGCTTCCACTCGAGCTCACCGGGAATCCACTCGTCGTCGGAATCGAGGAACGCGACCAGTGGGTGCTTCGCCAGGCTCACCCCGATGTTGCGCGCGCGTCCCGCGCCGCCGTTGCTCGAGCGCACGTAGGTCACGCGCTCGCCGAACGCGCGCACCACGCGCTCGGTGTCGTCCGTCGATCCGTCGTCGACGACGAGGATCTCGTCCGTCGGCCGCACCGAGGCGAGAACGCTTCGAATCGCTCGGCCGACGAGGTGCGCCCGGTTGTACGTCGGGATGATCGCGGAAAGGGTGAGCTCAGTCATATTTCCACCGCCGATGCCCGCTCAGGCGCAGCGCGCGCTTGAGCGCGGTCTTCCATCCGTACAGGGAGCCGTACTCCCACCAGCCGGCGACGTCGCGCGGATACACGGTCAGCGCGGCCTTCGCTTCCGCTCGGGCGTTCCACTCGAGCTTCCACGGATAGGCAGGGCCGAGAAAGTCGTAGCGGTCGAAGCGCTCGTCGGCGAACAGGGTGCGCAGCAGCTCGTGGCGCATGAGATTCCCCGGCGAGAATCGCGCGGCGAGCGACTGCTCGTATCCGGTCTTGAGCGCGAACATCGTACGACCGCTCGCGAGGCAGTAGTCGAACGCGATCATGCGGCCGTTCAGTCGCAGCGCGAAGAGCGAGAATCGCCCCTCCGACGCCGCCCACTCAGCCAGCCGCCGGTAGAACCGTTCGACGGTGGCGTCGGACTGAATCGAGGTGCCTTCGCCTCCCTTCCAGCTCGAATGTTCGACCGCGAACGCTTCCGTGAGCGCGGGCTGGAGCGCATCGCCCGAGCGCACCACCTCGAACGCGAGCGTTCCTTCACGCTCGGCGCGGCGCCGGCCCTTCTTCAGGTTGTTGCGGAGCTTGGAGTGCAGTGCCGTCTCGAAGTCCGCCCATGGGCCGCGGACGTCGATCCACGGCGCCCAGGCGACGGATGCCTGGTGGACGGGAAAGCCGCGGCGCCGGAGCAGGGACGCGAGCAGCGAGACCGTCGGGCTCCGGCGCGAGAACGCGTCGAATCGCACCGCGGCGCGCGGCGCGCGGCTGGCGAGGAGGCCGCAGAACCGCGCGATCGTCTCCTCGCGCCCCGCCGGCGCGAGCGCGAAATCAAAGTAGAATGAGTGTTCGTTAGTTAACGAACACAAAAGGCGCGACGGGCCCGCTCGCGCCACGGCGCAGGGGAACACGCCGACCGTCTCGCCGCGCCGCGCGAGCTCGACGATGGCGAGCGTTCCGGGCGTGCCGAACGACGGCCACCAGGCGTCGAACCAGCCCGGCCCGACGAAGATTCCGGCGTCGCCGGATGCCGCGGCCAGCGCGCGCCAGGCGTCGCGCGTTGTGGCGGGCACGGGCCAATCCCGATGGATCAGCGCCCGCCACTCCTCGTCGAGTTGGACGGTCTCCGGACCTGCAGTCATTCCGCGATGGCCTCGCCTGGGCGCGTGCGCGCGTCGAGACGAAACCGTACGCGGATCACGGCCGACGAGCAGTCGGGATCTCCCGGCAATCCGTCGGGGATTCGGTCAGCGCTGATCGATCGCGGCCCATGCGACACGAGCCGCACGCGCCGCGATCGAGGTCAGTCCCTCGTCAGCTGCCCGTCAGCCCTGCCCGGCCTTGACCACGCGAGTGGTGACGACGAGCTGGCCCACGTGACGCATCGAATGCTCGGCGCCGTGTACGAGACATCCGATTACCGTGGACGGGAGCTTGGCGCGGCCGACGGCGCGGAACTCGCCGAGCGTGGACTCGTCGATCGTCCGCAGCTCGTTCACCGCCGACTCGACGCGCGCGTGCAGCGTCGCCAGCGCGGCTGGCACCTCGTCGGCGCGCATCGGATCGCCCTCCTTGCGAAGCGCGGCGAACTGCTCGTCCGAGAGCGTCTGGCCCCGTGCGTAGGTGAAGAGCCGATCGATCACGCCGGGAATGTGCCGCACGTGAAACGCCGCCGACGCGGCGCCCCCCGGGCGCGCGTTCCACTGTTCTTCCGTCAACCCGTCGACGAGCTCGTCGACGCTCTCGCGAACCTGCAGCAGAATGTGCGCGACCGGCTGCAACAGTGCCGGCACTCCCTCCACGGGACCGCGCTGCCACCATTCCGTGTTTGCCATGGACTCTCCTCGCGGAAACATCCGCAAATTACGACGCGCGAGAAGGGCACCATCATCCGCCCGCGAAGCTTGGCCCGATCACGGAGGCGACTTGCCGCAGGCGCGCCACGCCCTGAATCTCCTGCGGAAAGAGCGGAACCTCGACGATCGGCACGTCGCGGTATCGAGCGCGCAGCTCGCGCAGGTGGTGCTGCTGCTGGGTGGATTTCTGAACGAGGAACGGCGAGTCGGCGTTCACGACCACGTTGTTGACGATCAGCCGCTCCACGCGGAGTCCGTATCGCGCGAGCTCGCGAAATACGTCGTCCAGCTGGCGGAGCGCGAGCGTTTCGGGAATCGTCACCATCTCGAAGCGCACCGCGCGGCGCAGGAACTCCATGCACGTGGTGGCGAGCGCGTCCCAGCGGTGCAGCACGTCCATGATCGATTCACGGCCCGCGCCCGACGTGCGCAGGTGCGAGTACACGCGCGGGGCCATGCGCAGGTGCTGCGCGAGCAGCGATGGCGTGCCGAGCAGGGCAAGCGTCTGGCCGAGCGGAGCCGTGTCCCACACGATCCGTTCGTACCGGCGCGCCTCGACGAGACGCCGCACGTGGTCGACCATGAACTCCTCGTTGAGCCCCGGCAGCACCGACGTCATGAACTCCACGAACGTCTCGTAGTCCACGTCGACGAACGCGGAGAATACGGCGTACACGTCGCGCCCGAAGCGCTCGTCCCACATGCGCCGCACCTCGTCCAGGCCGAGCTCCGTCATGAAGAGGCCATCGGCGATCGCCTGCTCGGGCGCACTCCGCTCGCGGTCGAAGATGTGCGAGAGCGACGGCGTGGGATCGGTCGAGAGCACGAGCGTGCGGTCGCCGCACTCGGCGAAGTGCAGCGCCGCGGCCGCGGAGCAGGTGGTCTTGCCTACGCCGCCCTTGCCGAGGAAGACGTGAACGCGCGTGTCGGCGAGCGGCGCGGCGGGGGCGGGCATCGCTCGTGCGCCGCGCCGATCAGGTGGTTCGCCGCGGGCGCGGGACGAGCTCGCCGCCACAGTTCGGGCACGCGCGCCGCATCGCTTCCGCGCACTGCCCGCAGAACGTGCACTCGTAGCTGCAGATGAATGCGGCGCCGTCGGCCGCGAGCGTCTTGCCGCACTTCTCGCAGGTATCACGCATTTCGAGCGACATCAATACCACCCGCTGAGGGGAACCGATCAAAGATATCTCGTCCGAGCGCGACGCGTCGCGCCCGTGGCGGCGCGGTGTTACTTTCGTCGACATCATGAGCGTACCTCGCCCGACGACGCTGCCGGCGCTGCCGTGCTATCCGTGTCCGCACCAGGGCTCGTGCTGCGCCTACGGCACGACCGTGCGCGACGACGAAGTCGCCGCGATCGAAGCCGCGCACGGCGCGGGATTCGTGTATCGGACGCGCTGGGGCGAGTGGCGGACGCGCGTGCGCAACAAGCGGTGCGTGTTCTTCAAGGACGGCGGCTGCTCGATCCACGATCGATCGTACTATCCGGTGCAGTGCCGCGCCTTTCCGTGGACCGATCCCGACACCGGCGGCCGGTACGAGCACGATCTCATGATCTGCGGCGAATTCGGCATCCGGCCGCAGCTCGTGACGCTGCAGCGCGCACTGCCGACGGCGGACGATCTGTCGAAGTGACGCCTCGGGCCTATTCGAGAATTCTCACGAACGGTCCCGCGCGACTCTAGGTCCGTGTTCCCGGCTTCGGCACGGGGCGCAGCTCGCGACCGTGCTCCCGGTCGCCGCGCCTGATGCGCATGACGTAGGGTGCGGCCACGATCGGCCTTGGTCGTCCGGACCCGCGGTGACCGTGATCGCGAAGCCGGTATAGCCCGGCGGCGGCTTGTCCATCGCGGCGCTCCTCTGGGTGCGCTCAGCGCGTGTGCGGCGGCTTGGCCGCGGGCTCGGTACCGGCGACTACCGGCGTCAGATTGAGGGGTGCATACGAACGCCGCAACTGCACCACGAGCGCAAGGCCAGTGCTATCGGTGACGCTGGCGACCCCATTCCAGTTCTCGAATCCGATATGACGGATCCGCAGCCCGTACTGTCCCGCGTGCGGGAGGCGAAACCGGATGATGCCGGCGCTGTCCGTCGTGCCGAAGATGCCTGGATCGGGAATCGAGACGGCGCTGGAATAGATCGGTGCGCCGGAATTTCCATCGAGCACGAGGATGCTCAGCTCGCGGGGCGAAATCGGTTCGGCGAAACGAATCGCGGGCGCCGGAGGAATGCGCGTGGGCCACGGGCCCGTCTCGCCGCGATGCGCCGCGCATCCGGCAACCGCGAGGATGCCGACGAGCAGCCCGATCGGCGCGATTCCCGCGAAGCGAACTCTCATTGAACGGCGCGGCTGTTCGCGGGGCTCGCGAGTGGCGTGGCGAAGCGCACCCCGAAGCCGTCCGGATCCAAGACGGTGAAGTCCCGCAAGCCGTACGAGCGGTCGGCGATCGGCCGTTCGATCGCGGCGCCGAGCGACTGAGCGAGCGCCCACACCCGGTCCACGTCGGGAGTGAGCACGCGTACGTTCGCGCGTGAGGGCCCGGCCGCGGCGGGCAGATCGGCGCGCTCGTCGAGAAAGAGCCACCGGCTGCCCCACCGGAGCGCGGCGAAGCCCGCGTCGCGCCGCTCGAGCGTGAAGCCGAGCGCTGTGTAGAACGCGAGCGAGCGATCCATTTCGCGGACGACGATTTCCAGGACGAGCTGGTCCGCGAGTTCAGCGGGCGATCCAATCACCGTTCCACCTTTGCGAGGCCGTGATCGGCTTGAAGACCTACCGGAGCTCTTCTGCGAGCCCGATGAGAATGCCCTCGGGGCCGCGGATGTAGCAGAGCCGGTACACGTCCTCGTACTGAACCACGTCCCCGACGAGCTCCGCGCCATGCTTGCGGAGCCTGTCGATCGTGTCATCGACGTCGTCCACCGTGAACATGGCCCGCAGGTAGCCGAGCGCGTTCACCGGGGCGGTGCGATGATCGGCGACGACGGTCGGGGCGAGGAATCTCGAGAGCTCGATCCGGCTGTGACCGTCGGGGGTGATGAGCATGGCGATCTCCACGCGCTGGTTGCCCAGCCCGGTCACGCGGCCGGCCCACTCTCCCTCGATCATCGCTCGGCCCTCGAGCCTCAGGCCAAGCTCGGTGAAGAACGAGATCGCGGCATCGAGGGATTCGACCACGATGCCGATGTTGTCCATCCGCTTGAGCGTCATCGCGTCATCCGGTTGCTCAACGTGTCGGCTGTTCAGTCTCGGGGTGCTTCGCGCTCTTCAGCTCGATCATGCGAGCCGCGCGCGTGAGGCCCCGGCATCCAAATGGAGACACAAGAACGCTCAGGTCGTGATCGCCGTCAACGTCATCCGTGCCTAGTGCGGCGTGCGATATCCCGGTGGCCGCTCCGGCGCACGGGCGGACGGCGCACTCGCGGACCGCCCCTCCGCGAGCAGCCGAGTCGTGAAGCGCTGCCCCTCGCCGATCCGCTCGACTTCCAGAGCCGTCGCCTCGACGATCTCCTCCAATCGGTTGAAGCGCGCGTCGAGCAGTTGCGCGTCGTCAGGCGGCTTCGCCCGCGGTGCACTGCGCCGGCGCTGCCACCACGCACCAAGTACTCCGCCCCCGATCGTCAGGGCCGCCGCAGCCATCGCGGCAAGCGGCTCGTCCAGGTAGATGCCCATGCGCGTGAGTTCGGTGTGAGTGAACCTTCTCGGCCGCCGACTGGCGGTGGCTCTCCTACGGCGGAAACGGGCTGCAGGTGTCAGGCGAGTTGCTTCAGTCGGAATGCCGTCAACTCCGGTGGCACCGATGCGCTGAACGTGACGGAGAGCAAGCCGCACTCACGCTACCTCATGGGTTCGTTCGTCGGCGGGTCGGAAGCGCGTCCTGGATCGGCGCGAGTGATTCGAGCTGCCCACTCACGCAGAAAGCCGCGAATCGCACCGATCTCCTCGGCGTAGGAGTGCCGCGTTTGCTCCGCTTCAGCCGCGCGAACGTGCGCCTGGTCCGCGAGCGCGGTGTCGCCGCGCTGCGCCGCCAGATCTGCCTTCGCGCGCCAATCTGCCGCCTGCATCGCGATCACGGCGGCCTCGGCCTCGAGCCCGCGGAGATCCTGCTCTACCGCCACTCGCGCGTGTTCTGCGTCCTGCCATTCCGCTTCGGTCAGCGTGCGAGGGGGAATCGGCGCCGCGAGCTGCGTCGCGAGTGTAGAAAGATCCTCATCGAGCACGCCAATCATGGCTCTCATGCGGCGGACGGCGTCGGTGGCGCGGCGCCGAGAGAAGACGGAGCGAAGACTCACCGGATCCAGTGGCCGATACGATCCCACCTGATTGCGGTCAGCGCACGGACGAAGTCGTGGCCCCGCTCGGGATCGTAGGAATAGTAGATGAACATGGGTGTACCGCGGAGGTTCGCGCGCGGCACCGGACCGTAGTACCGGCTGTCGACCGAGTCATCGCGATTGTCGCCCATCATGAAATAAGTGCCCGCGGGAACGACGAGCGGACCCCACTCGTGCAGACTGGGCAGCGCGACTGGCGGCCCGAATCGAGAGCCACGGGCCTCGATCTCGTGCTGCCAACTGAAGATCGCCTGCGGCATGTCAGCGATCGAGTCTGGAAGCACGAATGAGTTGGGCGACGGAACGGACATGCCGTTCACCGTGAGTTGACCTCGGCGCATCAGTAGCGTGTCGCCGGGGATCCCCACAATGCGTTTCACGAGCGTCGGGGTGACTTCATCGGGTGCGATGCGAATCGAAAGATCCTGAGGCGGCGAGACAAAGACGACGACATCGCCGCGTTTGGGACCGGCATACCCCGGCAACGAGTGGCGGGTGAACGGGACGTGTGCCCCGAGTCGCAGCTTGTTCACGAAGAGCCAATCGCCGACCAGGAGTGTCGGCTCCATGCTGCCGCTGGGAATGCGATACGCTTCGGCGAGCAGCTGCCGAGTTCCCAGAAAGATCGCGATCGCGGGCAGGAAGCTCATGACGAGCGCACGCGTGCGCGCGACGAGCGAGCGTCGCGGAGCGGGCTTGGAACGTGCGGCGGCGCGTGCCGCTCGCTTCCGTTTGGACTTGCCCATGGATCAGCCCTCCAAGGGGCACACCACGTTGATTAGTAAACTCTCTCAGGCTGGAACGCAGGTCAGCCGAACCGCGTCCTCGCCGACCCGATCGCTGGCAACGATGCGGAGGGGCGGCCGAGCGCCGGCAAAATACGGCTTGCCGCGCCCAAGCACGAATGGGCGGAAGTAGAGACGATATTCGTCGATGAGACCGAGCTCGGTGAGGCTCGCAGCCAGCGTGGGGCCGGCGACGTCGATCTCACCTTCGATGTCTTCCCTGAGTCGACGCGCAAACGTGCCGAGGTGCTCCGCGACGAGCGTGGCATTCGCGCCAACCGAGTTCAGCGTTCGCGAGACGACCCATTTCGGGACGGCCCGCCATGCCGCCGCGAATTCGTGATCGCCCGCATCCCACTCCGGTCGATCCTCGTCCCAATAGCGCATGATCTCGTAGATCCGCCGACCATACAGACAGCCGGCCAGGTCGCGCACGTGATCTGTGAAGTGACGGCCCAGTGTCGCGCCGGGGGGCGGCAACGTCAGCGTGCCCGCGTCCCCATCGACGTAGCCGTCGAGGGACTGCATCATGCCGAAAACGAGCTTACCCACGCCTTCACACTCCCGCAGAGATGTTCGACAGGTTGGCCGCACTGCGACAGCAAAGAGGAGCGACGGACACGCGATGTCTGCGCCGAGCGTATGCTCGGTCGGCGTCTGCGGTCTACGCCCACGTGCAAAGCGTTCTCATAAAGTGCGCCCGCAGCGCGCATCAATCAACAGCGACGCTCTGGCAGGTGTAGTGATCATTGGAGGGTGGCGGCGGCTGCACCGTTCCCAGCCGTGTCATCGCAGCCGAACGTGCTGCAATATGAATCGCTCATCGCGGTCGGCGGGCCCGCCCGCCTGCGATGCGTGCATGAAGACGAGAACTACGGTGCGTCCGCGCGCTTCGGTGCGATAGGTCTCGACGTTCGCTTCGCCGCCATAATCGTAATACCACGCGTCCCACCGCAGTCGTTCGATGTGCCATTCCGCGGAATCGCGGGCGACGATCGTTGCCGAAGGGAAGAATGCGCGGGCCGTACGGAGTCCGGCCGCGGCCAATGCGGCCGTATCCCTTGCGCGGTCCGGTAACACGTAAACCCGCACCTGCAAATCGAGGAAACAGGTTCCAGTGCCCAACGGCTCAGGACCAACCTGTGCCACGAGATTCTCGAACGGGAGCGTGCTGTCCGCGACTGCAACGTATTCGCGGTCCCATTCGCCTTGCGCGTGATGGCGCAGCGAGTCGAGAATGGGTCTTGAGGTCACGAGACGCTGATCGACAGGTCCGTGCACGTCGTGGCCGCAAGTTGGCGGCCAGGCAATGCTGTCGCTCGCTCCGAACCATTCAGGTGGTAGCACGATGTGCAGGCCGACTGGCTCGACCACCAGAGTGGATCCGACAATGCGCGCGGTATCGGCGCGAACGCCGGCGGCCAGCAACGCCAAAATCGCCACGGCTAAAGACATCAAAGTCTCAGCAAATGCGTGGATGCTGCCGAACGCTTGAGTTCAGTTACAAAGGACTCTAATAAAAGGGCCGGCGAAGCCGGCCTAGTCAATAGCGCCCTTTGTCAGCTTCGGCGTTCGTTGGCTGGCGACTCGGAGTCCGGCTGGATTCAAGCGGCGCGGACGAACCTAGTGGGCGACCCACTAGGCTCGTCCGCGCAGACTCTACGGCGTTGGGGGCCCCCCCGCGTCTAGCGACGGCAGCCGTTGCTTATCGCGGTCGCCAACCGCTCCGCGTCTGCTCGATTGAGTCCGTCGATGCGATAGCGATTGCCAACGACTGCGGAGGCGATTCGAGGTGTACCTTGGGCCTTCCCGTCGACGACGAGCGCCAGGTGTGTGCCGACGTGCTGCTGAGTGAAGTCATGAACGCGCTTCGCCGCATCGTCGGTTACGGTGACGTTGACAGCCCATTGGTCCCCGGTCTCGGATGCACTGGCGCTGGTGATATCGCCGGTCGCAACGAGCGGAGTTCGCGAGATCAAGATCGTCGTCGTGTCGTTCAGAGTGACGGGCTTACCGGTATCCGGTGGCGATGCCCCCACCGCGCTCATCTCGATGACAGGGCATGGCGCGCTTGCCTCACCCCGTGTGGTGCAAGCCAGGCATAAACAGATCATCAGCGATAACAGCATGCGAACGATTACAGAGGCTGGCTTGCAGGGCAGGCGGCGACTCACACATGACCGCGTGCGAAATGACTCGTACATTGGGCGCTCCAGTCTGAGAGATCGGACGTAAGAGATTCACCGCCGCGACATGTTCGCGGACAGTGCGATGCGCGGCACGCGAGTGCCGGCGATCGTTTCGTCTGACTTCAGGCGTGGAACGGAGGGGGGCGAGCGGCTTGGCCGGCCGTGCGCTCACACGAGCACACCGACACGGAATCGCGAGTCGGTGTCGGCGCAGGCTCAACGCGGCGGGGGTGCAGGATCGCGTCGGATGCCAGAAGCTGCGGCTGCGCGGTATCGACGTGCTTCCACTGGGCAGTCGCGGCCTGCAGCGCACCTGCGGGCGCGGGCGCAACACTGTGGTGGGAGCGGTGATGCCGGTGCGCCGAGGTATGCGCGCGTCCGTTCGTGGCGCTCGCCAGAAGCACCAGGAACGCCGCGGTAAGCGAGCGCATCAGGGCACGAAAAGACGCCATCGACATGTCAGCGCTTGCGTTGACCACCTGCTCGAACGTACGTCGGTTAGCTTCGACCATCAAGCGAGCGAACGCCCGAGTTCAGCTGCGGGCGAGTCAGATAAGAGTGATGCCGCAGGCATCACAAATCAATGAATCGCCCGTCGGCTTCAGCGTTCGTTAGAGAGCGGCTCAGAGATTTATCCCCAGAATATGCCAGTCGGATCGGCGCGAACCTCGGCCACAAGCGTGGCTAGTTCATCGGCCTCCGGCAGCGGTTCGTACTCATGCCATTTGAGGTCGCGCAACATGCAGTACAAGAGCCAGCGCTGGTTACTCTTGTGGAACTTGAATTTCGCGACCGGTTCCTCCTGCCATTCACTGGGATGCCGAAAGTGCGGCCTACTCTCGAACAGGATGACGGCGTTGGCTTCAAAGCGAAAGCCGATGCGCAACTTCGCGTTGACGGTGGGGTCGGCGTGCGGCTCGCAAAGCGGAGTTAGGAGCTGGTCCGCCACAACGCGCTGAACGTCGGGCAGTGTCGATTTGGTTTTCGGCCGCGTCGCCTCATGACTCGAGCGATCTGACATTGCCAGCAACGCTTCGAACTGTCGCTTCGCTTCGAGGAGGCCGTCGCGGCTCAGTGCGACGGAGCGCGCCCTACCGCGTGGATCCGTGATGAGGCCACGCTCGAACAGGCGGTCGAGAACGTCCCACGGATATCCCTTCCAGGCCCGATCGACGTCATGCACATCGAGATGCATGAGCGCCAAGACGAAATCGGCGGCGAGATCAATATCGTAAGTCACCGTATCTCCAATGGGAGCCGGTCGCTCTCTAACGCCTGAGCTCAGATGCGGGCGAGCCAAATAAAAGCGCCGGCGTCAGCCGGCGCAATCCGAGAACCGCACGTCTGCTGCAGCGCCCGTTCGAAGGCCGCTATTCGAACTCAAACATCTCCCCCAGCGTGGCGAACACCGTCGCCAGTGTTGCCGGCGCGAGCGTCCCGATCCGCTTCCGCAGCCGATCCCGATCCACGGTGCGGACCTGATCGAGCGCCACGCGCCCTTCCTTGCCGCTGAACCGACACAGGGGCCGAAAGGGATAGGCATGCCCGCCAGTGGTCATCGGCGCGACGATGACCGTGCGCAGATGATGATTGAGTTCGTCGGGCGAGATGATCAGGCACGGGCGCGTCTTGCGAATCTCGCTCCCCCGCGTCGGATCCAGCTCCACGAGGTATACGTCGCCGCGGCTAGGGAGCCGCGCCGGGCGCGCTACCACTCCCACTCTTCGCGGTCAAACGTCGGCGCCGGCGTC
Source organism: Gemmatimonadaceae bacterium (assembly GCA_035547615.1). GTDB lineage: Bacteria > Gemmatimonadota > Gemmatimonadetes > Gemmatimonadales > Gemmatimonadaceae > JAQBQB01. Next base: position 41,417 of record DASZUN010000232.1, read on the forward strand.
TCAAGGACTCCGTCCTCCCCCCGGGCGTGCAGCTGCGCGGCCGCCTCGGCCCAGCCGGCGCGTGCCTCCTTCGGGGCGACGATCACGATGCGGCCGTGCTCGGCGTGCAACTCAACCTCGCCGCCCAGCCCCGCCTGCTCCAGGAGCGGCTTTGGGATGCGAACACCGTGGGAGTTCCCGATGGCGACGATGCGCGCGCGTATGGCAGAGGATCGGGACATGGTATCCACAATGTAATTACCTTCGTCATGCGGAGCAAGAAGCCCGATGGCCATCTAACGCCCGAGCGAAGCCGCGGGCGAGTCAGATAAGAGCGCGGGCGGAGCCCGCGCAACTCCTCAGATCGGCTGTCAGTTGCAGCGTTCGTTAGCCAGCGGTGGGCAGAGACCCTACTGCGACAAATCGAAGACGTGTTTGCTATTGGATGGATTCTTGAACAAGACCGCAAGGTGGCGGCCTTCGTAGTTCTGCTTGATCGCATCGACCATTTTGTCGTAGGCGGACTGTAATATCGGCGCAATCTCATCGACCTTGAACGACGAAGAAAAAGCGGCGATCGGCTTGGAAAGCTTGCTCTGCCCGAGAGCGCTAAATGCGAGGGACGCCAAGATCCGATTGCCATGGACTAGCACACCCCAGCGTGGTCCACTCTTCTTTACAAGGCTCTTTTTCTTCGAGTCGATCCATTCATCAATCGCGCGCTGAACTAACGTCGCGTTAAACGCTCGCGCGCCGGACGTCGAAGGATTGAAAAGGGTCTTGTATGGTGGCTTTGACAGGTCGGCGAAGAAGCGGCCAAGTCCCGTCTTTACTTGGACTGCGAGCGCCGGATCGCCTGTGGCGCACGCGAGCGCGGTCGTCACTTCGAGAAGTTCACACGACATGCCGGTCACCGCCGCCTCCTCGCTACGGACGAACTGATAGTCGACACCTTCCATAGCCATTTCCCGACGTAGCCGAGTCTGTTCAGGATCCTGAGCTGCGAAATCACGCGGCTCGATGCGATTTTGAAGATTGTTAGTTCTAGTCACATCCCGACCAAAATCGGGCGGCGCAGCGTCTAGAACGATAACTCGGATCGACACGCGTACTTTCCCAAGACTCACATCATCGTCTATTCCAGCCAGCGAGCTGACTGTTTGCGCGCCGTTGACAATGGACGCGCCCTTGAAGGCAAAATTGCCTGCAGTCCGCGACGCGGCGCCTGCCGGGGCCTTCAAGACTTCTTCGGCGACAACGGTGATCCCGTTGTTGAAGTACCAGAAGTTTTCGGGAGCGGTCGACGCCGTTTGCTTGATCTGAACGTTTACCTCGGTTGCTCCGAGCGCGTGGCGAATGTTGCTCGCAACGACGCGTCGACCGTGCTGCTTCCACCATGCTTTCAATTGAAGCCCGTCGATGAGTCCGAAGTAGGCTGCGTAGGGCGAGGCGAGATAGGACCAGTCGAACAATTGCGACTCAAGGCTGACAGCGCCGCTTCCGCTCTCCGAGGCGAGCCCGTTGTAGACCTCTACAAGCCCAAGAACATCGGCGGACGCGACCGGGGTCGGGTCATCGCCGTTGAGTTCTTTCAGCAGCTTGTCGATGACGGCCTGACCATGCGGAGCCAGCGAACTGGCTCCTGTGGAGATGACCACCATGTGCACGGCGATTCCCGGTGTTCCCATTCGCAGCATGATGTCACTGAGCCGCGACTGAAGTCTCTGATGAAACATCGTGGTATCCTGCTCCACGATGTCCCAAACTCCACGGGTGAAGGCGCCAATTTCCTTGGCTTCTGGCTCTCCGGTGCCCTTGTTGATCCATTTCGCCTGTACGACGACTACACGAGACTCGGCCGAGTCAAAGTAGGCCGCATCGACGCCGTTATCGTCCCCGCCATCCCAGACTGCTTTCGCGGCATCTTCGTCGGAGCAAGCTGTTTTTAATTGAACGCCGAGAGCAGCCAGGCAGCGGGATAGGATCTTCGAATCGCGATCGGCGTCTTTACTCGTGATGTCCGATAGATCGAGGTGTGCCTCGAACTTCTGGCGTAGCTTGTTCTTAGTTTGATTAACCTTGAGAGTCGACATAGAAGCTGTTGGGGGCGACAGTAGGCGCCTTGTTTGCTGGCTAACGCCCTAGCTAAGCTGCAAAGGGACATATAAGAGTGCTCACGAAGTGAGCACCATTCAATAGCCCCTTTGTCAGCTTCAGCGTTCGTTAGCCAGCGGCTGCAACATGCGCGGCTTACCGATGCCGACTAGGACTGAGCAGCCGATCACCGACCCAGGGCTCATCGAGCTCCGCCCGCCCATAATGCATGTCCACATACGACAGCCGGTCCGCGCCGGCCCGGCCATGCACGCGCACGATGACTTCCTGCAACCCAACACGCTTCCCGTGCTGGCGCCATAATTCTCGCGCGATTCGCCGGCCCAGGGCCTTCTGAGGTGGACAGCCGCCCGCTTCTTCCGCCGTTACGGGTGGCCCAAACATCCATTGCCCATCCATCACCGCTTTCGCCGTCCGGGATGAATCTTCGACGACGATGCGCGCGGAATCCGCGCGAAAGAATTCGACAGTCTCGATCGGGTACGGACCGGCCACGCGTTGCAAGGGCGGTCGCAGCATCGGTACCTGCCAAGACGACTGTGCCGAGGCAAACGAGGCGAGGGCGAGGAGCATTGGCGCCACAATGATCAGGACACTCGACCGTGACTTGGCGCCACTATGCATAATCACTCCTGTCCCGTAAGTAATTTCTAGTACCCTGCATGTCGCTGGCTAACGCCTGAGCTAAGCTGCAAGCGAACCAAGTAAGATGCGCGGGCGGAGCCCGCGCAACATCGCAGATCGCTTGTCAGCTTCAGCGTTCGCTAGGCGATTTGCGCGCATGGGCCTGAGGTTACAAGTGCAGAGCGAACACGCTGCCAGGCGTCGTCGGCATTGTTGCGGCCAGTCTCAGTGCCTGTTCCTTCGGTCCAGACAAACTGCGGGCAATCGCCGAAATCGGAGCCGTCCAGACGCGCGTGAGCGTGCGCGAACGGATTGTGAATGCTATAGAACAGCGGGGCCGGCGAGCTCAGACCGCGCAGAACCAAGCCCGCCACAGCACCGAGACGACGGCGCTTCGTGTGTCCCACGAGCATTTCACGAAACGACGGTCCAGCATACGTGATTTCAGGCTCCGCCGTCATCACGTTGAATTCTACGACAAACTGCCCAAAGAGGCTCGCAAACAGATCCCCGTGGATGACTCCGAACGGAATGCGTACCAGATCCGTGCCTACTACCACGACAAGTGTTGATCTGCCGTCAGCTGGCAATTGTCGATACGCTCGAGCCAGCAAACTACTGATGCGCGCCGCCTGGGATGGCCTGAAGCTCGCGCCGCTGATCGGGCGCCACTGCGCCTCGCAAATGGTTTTCACCTCGACGAACGTGCGCCTCCCCGATGGCGAAATGAACTCCCAGTCGCCGCGGCGAGGAGCATTGCCGAGTGGCTCGTAAGATTGAAACGTCCAGCCGAGCGAATACTCCAGATACGCAGCTACCACTAGCTCGGTAGCAATTTCCCAGATGGTGAAGTCAGCTTCCCGATTTTCGGCATTGGCGCGCGCCAGCGAGACATCGCCTACGCTTATGCCCTCGAACCGCTGACGAAACAAGTTCCACAGATCCTTCGCTTCGGCATATCGGAGCGCTGCTTCGAGAAGACAGACGCTCCACTCCGGGGCAGCATCCTTGGCGACGTACCATGCGCTCGTAATGCCAGGCGCTGCTGGCCGCATCAGGCTCTCGTACCAAGGCAGCTTGGCGAACATCCGCGCGCGATAGTTTGATGAATCAG
>DASZUN010000233.1:0-5491 GCA_035547615.1 Gemmatimonadaceae bacterium
ACCCAGGTGCGGAAGACGCCGACGGGAACTTCGTTTTCGGATTTGCACGCGGTGGTGCAGGCGTGGCAGCCGATGCACCTCGTCTGGTCGATGACCCAGGCCCAGCGTGTCATCCGGCGGGATGGTATGAGTCTGTTTTCACGGCGAGGGATAATGCACGCTCCGGCCGGCCTCGGCTACCCGAGATCGGGACGGGTCAACAAACCTTCGCGCGGACCGGTCCGTGGCACCCAAGTTGAACCTTGACCGCGCATGCTCAGAACATGCGCATCACCTCGCTTCGCGTTGTTCACGGCGGCGCTGCTCGCGCTCGCGGCCGCGCCGGTGGCCGCCCAGGAGATCGGGCCCTATTTCGGCGCCGGCGTCGGCGGCATCCGCGACGTGCGGCGCCCGTTCGGCGGCGGCATCGCCGGCACGCTGCTCTTTCACGACTGGATCGGCGTTCACGCGTCCGCCGGCTACTACTGGACGCTGGAGCATCGCGCGGTGCCCAACTGCCATCCGGGAGTCGGCGAGCCGGTGGTGTGCACGGGATCGCTCGAGCTGGCGAGCCATTCACACTTTCCTCAACTCGATGCGCTGCTCATGCTGCGCAAGCACTTCCAGGGGAAGGGATTCGGGGTCGAGGGCGGCTTGGGGCCGGCGTACGTGAACGTGACGAACGAGATCAAGACGAACCGCGACAGCGTGTACTCGCCGCGCATCACGAGCTCGGCGGTGGGGCTCGTGTACATGGCGGGCGTGTGGGTGCATCCGCCGTGGACGCTCCCGCTCACGTTCGAGGGCGCGTACGCCTATCACCAGACCGGCGCGTTCAAGGCCTGCACGAATATGAGTCCACTCACGGATCCGCTCTGCAACCGGCACCTCAACTTCCACGAGCTGCGCATCTCGGCGCTCTGGCGCGTGGGAGCGACGCCGAAGCCCTAGGCGCGTTGCCCGCGGGCGAGCTCGTCAGTCGTACTGGCATGACGAGCTCCGCGCGACTCGGGCGAGCGTTCATCACGATCCTGCTCGCGATCTACGGCTTCCGGCTGCTGCTCCACCCGGAGGCCGGTTCGTTCATCGATGCGGTCGATCTGCCGATTCACGAGACGGGGCATCTCGTGTTCTCGCTCTTCGGCGAATTCATCCAGTTCGCCGGCGGCACACTGTTCCAGCTCATCATGCCGAGCGTGTTCGTCGGCTACTTCCTCAAGCAGCGCGACCGGCACGCCGCATCGGTCGCGCTCTGGTGGGTGGGGCAGAACTGCTGGAACATCTCCGTGTACGTGCGCGACGCGCGCGCGCAGGAGCTGCCGCTCGTGGGCGGCGGCGAGCATGATTGGAACTACCTGCTCGGCCATCTGGGCCAGCTGCAGCACGACCAGGCGATCGGCCACGCCGTCTGGATGATCGGCGTGCTGATCTACCTGGTCGCGATCGCCGGCGGGCTGTGGGTGCTCACGGATGCCGCGAGCCCCGCAGCTTCATCCGACGCGGCGCTCGTCAGCGGTTCGACGAGCGATCGTTCGAGCTAGCGTCCTCGTCGCCGGATTTGGTGCCGGGCTGATCGGGGAGCGTGCGATAGGTGCTGGCGCCGCTCACGTTCTTGTCCTCGCCCATCTGCCCCTGCAGCCATTCGTTGTTGTCCTCGCGCGGATTCGCCTTGAGGCGCGGATCGTCGAGGTCTTCGCCGTTCTGGTCCTTGCGATTCTCGTCAGCCATTCCGTACTCCTGATCGGGACGGGTCGAGCTCGTCGCAGGGGTCGTGCCGCCCCAAGCGCCGGGCTCGTTATATGCTTCGGAATCTCCCGCGCGGTCGCGGGGTTTCACGAGAGTACCCGACGCAAGGAGAGCTTCACGATGTCGATGTTCGAGCCGGCCGACCGCTTCTGGTCGAGCCGCATGTTGAGTGTGCTGCGCATCGTCGCCGGCTTGCTGTTCTTCGAGCACGGCTTGCAGAAGATGTTCGGCTTCCCGCCGGGGAGCGGCCCGCATCCGGCGTACGTGCTCGTGTCGGAGATGGGGCTCGCCGGTCTGCTCGAGACGTTCGGCGGCGCCGCCCTGCTCCTCGGCCTGTTCACGCGGCCGGTGGCGTTCCTGCTCTCGGGCGAGATGGCCGTGGCGTACTTCCAGGTACACATCCGGCGCTCGGTGTATCCGATCGAGAACCGCGGCGAGAACGTGATTCTGTTCTGCTTCGTGTTTCTCTATCTCGTGTTCGCCGGCGCCGGTGCATGGAGCTTCGACGCGATGCTCGCTCGGCGGAAGCGCCGCGCGATCGCCGAGCCGGCGTTCCAGGCCGCGGACTGACGCTCAGCCGGCGACGAGCTGCCCGCAATTGCGGCAGACGTGCAGCTTGCGCCATTGCTGCCGCCGGTCGTAGTAGTCGTCGCTGTTGCGGCGCAGCGTCGTCATGAGCACCACGATGGTGATGACGATCGCCGCCATCGCGGCGAGCTGGCCGAGCGTCGAGCCGTAGCGGTGAAACACGTAGTACACGGCCGCCGCGAGCGGGATGCCGACGACCAGCACGCGTCCCATGGCGGACTTCCGGCGCGGCGGCTTGAAGCGGGTGACGATCCGCGCGTCGGTGAATCCGGGGACGTGCTCGATGGACGCGTTCGCGCTCGGCTCCTCGAGGCGCACGAGCGCTTCCGTGAAGAGATCCGGCGCCGAGACGAAGTTCGAGGCGCCGCACTTGGGACAGCGCGCGTCGCCCAGGCCGGGCTCTTCGCCCTCGCCGGTCATCTTCGAGATCGCGCCGAGTGCGGCTTCGAAGCGCCGCAGGCCGTCGTCGGGGTTGGTCATTTCATCTCCGCCACGTCGCTCGTTCCTGCGGCGTAATATCGCGCCTCGCGCCATGGCTCGTCACGTCCGGCGCCACTAAGTTCGTCGGCAACGCCTCAACCAATCGATGCCGCCACGCCCATACATCCTCGCGGAATCCACCTGGAAGACCGTCGACCCCACGCCGTACGAGGTCGCGATCCTGCCGTGGGGCGCGACCGAAGCGCACAACTACCATCTGCCGTACGGCAGCGACATCGTCCAGGCGGAGCGCGTCGCCGCGCTCGCGGCGGAGCGCGCCTGGAATGCGGGCGCCAAGGCCGTGGTGCTGCCGGCGGTGCCGTTCGGCGTGAACACGACCCAGCTCGACATCAAGCTGACGATCAACATGAACCCGAGCACGCAGGCGGCCGTGCTCGGCGACGTGGTGTCGTCGCTCGAGGGTCAGGGTATTCGCAAATTGGTATTATTGAACTCGCACGGCGGCAACGACTTCAAGCAGATGGTCCGCGAGCTGCAGCCGACGACCCGCGTGTTCCTCGCGCTGGTCAACTGGTATTCGTGCGTCGACGTGACGCAGTTCATCGAGGAAGGCGGCGATCACGCCGGCGAGGCGGAGACGAGCGCGATGTTGTATCTCGCCCCGGAGCTGTGCGGGCCGTTGAGCGACGCGGGCTCGGGGCGCGCGCGCGCGTCGAAGCTGCGCGGCGTCCGCGAGGGCTGGGCGTGGTCGCCGCGCCAGTGGACGCAGGTCACCGCGGACACCGGCATCGGCAATCCGGCGAAGGCGACCGCCGAGAAGGGCCGGCTTTACGTGGAGGCGGCGGTGGAGCGGATCGCGCACTTCCTCGGCGAGCTGGCGGCGGCGAAGCTGGACGATCTGTACGAGCGGTAGCGCGGCGCCCGCGCCATGTGGTACCGCCGCGCGGCTGATCTCGTCCTCCTCGTCCATTTCGCGTTCGTCGCGTTCGTGGTGCTCGGCGGTGTGCTCGCGCTGCGCTGGCGACGGCTCGTGTGGATCCACGTCCCCGTCGCGATCTACGGCGCGGTCATCGAGTTCGCCGGGTTCGTGTGCCCGCTCACGCCGCTCGAGAATCGGCTCCGCGCGATGGGCGGCGAAGCCGGATATCGGGGCGGGTTCGTCGAGCACTACATCGTGCGGGTGCTGTATCCGGCCGGATTGACGCGCGGCATTCAGTACGAGCTCGGCGCGCTCGTGCTGGCGATCAACATCGTGATCTACGCGATCTGGTTCAGTCGACGGGGCGCGCGAGCGTCGCGAGGATGAATCCCGGGACCATCCCGCGCGCGAGGTAGTCCTCCCGCACGCGCGCCGGCAGCGCGCCGAAGTTTCGCACGCGCTTGCGGCACGAGCGGCGCCCGCAGTTGCACCGCATCGTCCACACGTCGTCGTCGCCGATCGTCGTCGAATAGTCGAACGTGAGCTCTGCGCCGGAGCGGATCGGTGCCGCGGCGACGAGAAAGAGCTGGTTGCGGCGCTTGCGAATTGCCGTATTCGGCGCGCAGGAGTGGTTGACCCAGCGTCCCGCGCCGTCGCCAGGATCGAGGTACGTCTCGGGGCCGAAGCGGTAGCAGTTCGCCTGGAACTCGCCACCGATCTTCCAGAGCAGCTTCCAGTGCACGACGCGGCCGCGGATCCTGAGGATCGTCTGCCCCGCGCGATAGGCCCGCGCGGCAAAGAGCCCGTGCCCGTTCCGCGCGCGTCGCACCGCGACGTTGTCGTCCGGCAGCGCGAGGGCGCCGGCTTCGTTCCGATTCTGCATCGGCATGAGTGTAATCGAGGGACCAGGGTATCACGTATCCCCGGATCCCTATGAATCTCCGACTCGTGGCATTTCCCGGAGCGCAGTATCATTGGCGCCATGAAACCCAAAGAACTCACCCTCCGCGGCTTGATCCTCGGCGCGCTCATCACGACGCTGTTCACCGCCGCGAACGTGTACCTCGGCCTCAAGGTCGGGCTCACGTTCGCGTCGTCGATCCCCGCGGCCGTGATCTCGATGGCCGTGCTGAGTGCCGTGAAGGACTCGTCGATCCTCGAGAACAACATCGTGCAGACCGTCGCGTCGGCGGCGGGCACGCTCTCGGCGATCATCTTCGTGCTGCCGGGCCTCGTGATCGTGGGCTGGTGGACCGGGTTCCCGTTCTGGGAATCGTTCCTCATCTGTCTGAGCGGCGGCGTGCTGGGCGTGCTGTTCACGATCCCGCTGCGGCGCGCGCTGGTCACCACGTCCGATCTGCCCTACCCCGAGGGCGTGGCGGCCGCCGAGGTGCTGAAGGTCGGCTCCGGCACGCGGGGTGAGACGAGTGACGAGACCGGCGAGGCGCGCGAAGGACTCCGCGCGGTGATCCTCGGGAGCCTCGCGTCGGGCGGACTCGCGATCATCACGGCCACGCGGATCGCGGCGGGCGAGCTCGCGGGCTACTTCCCCATCGGCGTTTCGGCGGCGAGCGGATACGACTTCGCGTGGTCGCTCGCGCTCGTGGGCGCGGGCCATCTCGTGGGATTGTCGGTCGGCATGGCGATGCTGACAGGCCTCATCATCTCGTGGGCGATCGCGGTGCCGATCCTCACGTCGATGGCGCCACTGCCGGCGGGGATGACGCTCGCCGCGCACACGGGACAGATCTGGAGCACCCAGGTGCGCTTCATCGGCGCGGGCGCGATCGGCATCTCGGCGATCTACACGCTCGCGCG
>DASZUN010000234.1:0-24615 GCA_035547615.1 Gemmatimonadaceae bacterium
GATCGAGCATGTGCCCACGCTCGCCGACGGTCTCGCGGGCCAGATCGACGCGGAGGCGTTCGACATCGGCGAGCACGGGCTCGACGAGATCGTGACGCTCGCGGAAGACGAGATCGCGCAGGCGATCGCGTGGCTCTGGCGCGCGCACGAGCAGAAGGTGGAGGGGGCCGGCGCGTGCGCGACCGGCGCGGTGTGGCTGCGAAAGATTCAGCGGATCGCCACGCCGGCGGCGATTGTCGTGAGCGGCGGCAACATCGACCAGGGCAAATTCGAGAGAATCGTGAACGCGTGAGGTCCGCGCGCGAGTGATCAGGATGAGATCTGAATTCGGATTCTGAAATCATCTCTCACCGGGTCTTTTTTCACGGTGGAGCACGCGGTAAAAAAACGCCAGAAACGCGAACGGCCCCGAACTCTCATCGAGCTCGGGGCCGTTTCGTGCTTCCGTGCGCCGCGTCAGCGATTCCCGAACGACTCGCCCGAATTCAGGTTGTCGTTGGTGTTCGTCGTGCGCCGCTCGCCGCCCAGCGAGTTGTTGCCGCCGCGATTGCCCTGCGTCGACGAGTTCACGCCGTCGCTCTGGCTGTCGATGGCGACCTGGCGGTCGGTGGCCGCGGGGTTCGCGCGCGAGTTCTGGAAGCTGCCTTCCAGATTGCGGCTCGAGTTCCCCGAGTTCACCTGCGCGCCGGTGTTGGCGCGGGCGCGCGCGTGTCCGCGGGCTTCGCCGCCGCGGCGGCCGATCGCCGCCATGTGCTCGCGATTGCGGCTCACGGCCTGGCCGCCCTTGCGACCTGCCTCGCGCGCTTCGCCGGAGTCGAATTCGTGCGCGGTGCCCTTGGCGTGGGCCGCGCGCCCGCCCTTGCTCGCGATCTCCTTCTGTTTCTCGCGATCCATCGACGCGAACCCGCGATTGCTCCGGGTGCGCTGCTGCCCGTTCCCGCTCTGGGAACCCTGGGACGCATTCTGCCGCGCGGGATCGTTCGTGACGTCGCGCTGAGCGCTCCGGTCGCCACCCGTTCCCGTCGCCATGATGCGATCGTCGTTGCCCGGTCTATTCGGCATCCTGCTCCTCCTAAAGATTTGGCTCTTCCCGATCGTGGACGTTCAGTCCCGCACGTGCGTTTGGGGCCGACGCCGTGTGCTCCAGGCCCCCCCGGGCCAAATGCAAGCAAAACAATTGCAAACCGCGCGCCGGGCCCGCGTCAGCCCGCCGTAGTCTCCCCGCCCAGCAAAGTCAGTACCTCGCCGGTCACATAGCTCGAATCGGCGTTCGACGCGAAGAACACGTAACTCGGCGCCACCTCCTCGGGCTGGCCCGGGCGGTGCATCGGCACGTCCGCTCCGTGCTTGGCGGCCTTGGGCGCGGGCTTGTCCGCCACGTTGAGCGGCGTCCAGATCGGGCCCGGCGCCACGCAGTTCACCCGGATCTTCTTGCTCACGAGGTTCTGCGCCAGCGATTTCGTGAACGCGTGAATCGCGCCCTTGGTCGCCGAGTAGTCGAGGAGATGCGCGCTTCCCTGCAATCCCGTGATCGATCCCGTGTTCACGATCGCGCTGCCGGGCTGCATGTGCTTCACCGCGGCGCGCGCCATGTAGAAGTATCCGAAGATGTTCGTCGCGAACGTGCGCTCGAACTGCTCGTCGGTGATGTCTTCGATCGAATGCTGATGGTGCTGATAGGCGGCGTTGTTGACGAGAATGTCGAGCCACCCGAAGGCGTCGACGGTCGCCTGCACCGCCTGTTCACAGAATGCTGGATCGCGCACGTCGCCGGGAACGAGGAGACAGCGCCGCCCCTCCGCGACCACCGCCGCCTCGGTCACCTCGGCGTCGCTCTGCTCCTCGGGCAAGTACACGATCGCGACGTCCGCGCCCTCGCGCGCGTAGAGCACCGCGACCGCGCGCCCGATGCCCGAGTCGCCGCCCGTGATCAGCGCGACACGCCCGTCGAGCTTTCCCGAGCCCTTGTACTGCGGCGCCTCGAAGCGCGGCCGCGGCTCGATCTTCGACTCGAGCCCGGGTCGCGGCTGATGCTGCGGCTTGAACGGAGGACGCGGCTTGCGGCTCGTGGCGCGTGGCTTGGCTTTCGGCATCTCGCAACATCGACGTGGTTGACGATGCCCCGCCCCGCCGCAAAAACGGAGCCACTCGGCGCGCTATATTCTTCGCCATGTCCCTCACGATTCGCCTGCTCGGAACGTCGGCGTCGCGCCCGACCGTGGAGCGCAACGTGTCGTCGCTCGCGATCGAACGCGAAGGCGAAACGCTGATGTTCGATTGCGGCGAGGGCACGCAGCGCCAGATGATGCGCTACGGCGTGTCATTTGCCCTCGGGGACATTTTTTTTACACACATGCACGCCGATCACCTGCTCGGCGTCGTGGGACTCATGCGCACGATGGCGTTGCAGGGCCGCACGGAGCGGCTCCGGCTGTGGGGACCGCGTGGCTCCGCGCGCGTGCTCAAGCGCGCCGAGAGCCTGGGCTTCGAGCGCGCCACGTTTCCCGTCGAGATCATCGAGATCGAAGCCGGGCAGCGTCTCGAGCGCGCCGGCTACGCGATCGTTCCCTTTCCCGTGGAGCATCGGGGCTCGGCGTCGCTCGGCTTCGCGCTGGTCGAGGAAGACCGGAAGGGGCGCTTCAACCCCGATCTCGCGCGCGAGCTGGGAATCCCCGAGGGCCCGCTCTGGGGAAAGATCCACCGCGGCGAGAGTGTGACGCTCGACGACGGCACCGTGATACCGTCATCGACGCTCGTCGGGCCCAAACGCCCGGGGCGCACGGTCGTGATCACGGGCGACACGCGCCCCTGCGCCGACACGATCGAGGCCGCGAAGGGCGCCGATCTGCTCGTCCACGAAGCGACGTTCGGCGACGAGGAGGCCGAACGCGCGGTCGAGACCGGGCACTCGACGGCGCGCGAGGCGGCGACCGTGGCGCGCGTGGCCGGCGTGCGTCGGCTGCTCCTCACGCACTTCTCGGCGCGCTACTCCCGCGACGCCGGCGATCTCGCGGCCGAGGCGCGATCGGTCTTCCCGGATACGCTCGTCGGCAAGGACGGCCTCGAGGTCGAGGTGCCGTTCCGGGAAGATTAGCCTCTCTGAATTAGAGAGCTAAACAGAGGGGAACGACAATTCGACGAAAAAACGGCACGACTCGAACGAAGCGGCTCCATCTCCAACCGGAGCGCCTTCGTTCCATCGTGCCGTTCTCCGTTCGATTGTAGTTCCGCTGTTGCCGTTCCCGGCGCGCCGAGCCTCAGCCGTCCGACGCTGCGACGGGGAGCAGCGAATCCGGGCGCGAGATGCGCATCGAGCGCCGGTACAGCCGCGCGAGCTCGTCCTCGGTGAGCGCCTCGAGCACCTTGCTCTTCTGCAGGCGCGACGTGACGCTGCGCGCTTCGGGGCCGTTGCTGATGTACCAGTTGTACCGGTCGAGGCGCGCGCTCTGGCCGCTCGGATGCCGGAAGATCACCATCGCGTTGCTCGAGCCGGGCAGGTCGACGTCGATCGCCCACTCGATGCCATCGGGAGAACGCCAGGATTTCATATGAGTCGTGCGACACCGGACACGCGGCCCGGCTCGTCGTGAGTTGAAGGATTCGGTTCAGCCGACCGGCTCGGGCGACAACGGCTGGCGGCCGGCATAGCCGGCGTCGACCTCGTGCCAGAACTGGACCTCGGGCTCGCCGAGTCGCCAGCAGAGCAGCACGTGCCGCCCGCCGATCTCGCTGGGGAAATCTACCAGGCCGAGCCGCTTGTCCTTCAACTGGATGCCGAGCGCCTCGAGCTCGCGCTGGTAACCGTCTATTTCCTTGGCCAGCGCCTGCGCGTTGCGCTCCAGCTCTTCGGCCCGGTCCCGGGGGTCGTCCATCCGCGCGGTGGAGGCGACCAGATCCAGCTCGAGAATGGTCTCGCGCCAGCGGCGATGCTGCCGCACCACGTCGTCGACGATCTTCCGCACCAGCGGCAGTGTCCGATTTGCCTGCTCAACCGTAAAGAACTGCATGCTCACAAGTTAGTGACGGCGGGTTCGACCGTTCATTTGTTTGTACCGCGGATCCGCTGCTCCGCCTCACGCTCTTCCAGCCGACGACGCCGACGCTCCTGCGCCGCCTCGTAGCGGCGCTGCTCGTCCGTCGTTTCCGGTTGCACCGCGGGGACTTCGATGGGACGACCGTTCCGATCAACGGCAACGAACGTCAGATAGCACGAGTTGGTGTGGCGCCGACGCCCCGTGATCAGCTCCTCCGCCTCCACCCGCACGCCCACCTCCATCGACGTGCGCCCCGCATAATTCACGCTCGCCTTCATCACGACGAGATCGCCGAGGTGGATCGGCTCACGAAAGTCGACGCGGTCGATGGACGCCGTGACGACCGCCGCGCGGCTGTGCCGGAACGCGCAGATCGCCGCGCACTTGTCCATCATCGACAGAATCACGCCGCCGAACACGTGGCCCATGTTGTTGGCGTGCTCCGGCATCATGAGCTCCGAGGTCTCGTGCTGGCTTTCCTTCACGGTCTTGGACGGGCGCATGGAAGTGCGGGGTGCGGGACGCGGAGTGCGTCAGATGAAATGCCGGACGCCGGGCCGGCGACGGATGTCCTGAACGATACGACGCGACCTGCGCGTTCTCATCGTACGTCGCCGCCTGGTCGAACGCGCGTGACAGGGCGTGCCGCTCGGCGGCGCCGATCGGCGGGTCGTCGAGCCAGTCGATGCGATGGAGCGGGGCGGCGACGGCGGTGATCGGCCACTCGTGGCGCGCCGAGTCGACCAGCGCGAGACGCGCCGACGCACCGCTCGTGTCGTAGCGGGCGACCACGACGTAGCCGCGATGCCTCCACCGATCGGTGCCAGCGCTGTCGGTCGCCGGCAGCGCGCCGCGCACGTCCGCCCACCACGCGGCGTCGGGCGCGGGCACCGGCTCCAGCTCGAGCGCGTTTCCGCCGGCCGCGGCGCCGCGCGTCGGCAGCGCGAAGCGCACCAGGGCCCGGCGGTCCGCGTCGTCGGTGAGCGTGAAGCTCCGCGGGTCGAACGCGAGCGACGCGAGCGCGCGCATCGCACGAGCGCTCTCCGCATCGACCACGCCGCCGCGCAGCACCGAGTCGCGTTCCGCCTGAAACGCCGCGAGCGCGCTCGACGCGATGCGCGTGGCCGCCGAGTCGCCGAAGAGATCGGCCACGGTCGCGCTCTTGCCCGACCGCAGATCGATCACGCCGCGCCGCGTGGTGTGCCACGGCGCACGGCCGGGCAGTGTCAGATCCACGTGATACTCGTACGAGACGAACGGCCCGTGGACGTTGAGCACGTCGACCTCGGCCGTCGCGCTCGTCGCCGGGTCGTCGTCGACGTCGTCGTCGGGGTCCAGCGGACGTTCGTCGGGATGCGTGCGCGCGTACGCGAGCGCCACGCGCGGCACGGTCGTGTCGGCGAAGACCATCACGCTGTCGCCGCTCAGCAGGTCGCGGCGGTACAACCGCTCGCCGACGAGCAGCGCGTCCTGGTACGAGTAGTCGTCGTCGGCCGTGTACAGCTCGTAGAAGCGGCCGTCGTAGTGCGCGAGCATGAGCGGCTCGCCGCGCAGCTCGAGCTTCCCCGTCGTGGTGCGAATCCAGAACGTGGACTCAGCGGTGCTGACGAGGAACTCGGCGGGGGGCGGGGGCGCGGCGTCGGCGGACTTCGTGCGGCTCGCCGAACAGGCGGCAACGACGACCGCTGCCACCGGCGCGAACAGGGCGTGGCGCATCGAGGCAAATATACAGCATGTCCCGAGGGCGGCCGCCCGCGGCGCGCGCGACTACGCTCGGCTCGAGGCCAGCGCGCGCACGCCGTCGACGAGGCGGTCCACTTCGTCTTCGCTGGTGTAGCAGCTGCAGCCCACGCGCACCAGACCGTCGGGGACGAGCCCGAGCCGCTGGACGACGGTCGCGGCGTAGAAGTCGCCGTTCGACACGAAGAGCCCGCGCTTCGCGAGCGCGATCGCCACGTCGTCGGTCGACCAGCCGCGGAGCGTGAACGAGAGCGTCGGCGTCCGCGGGGTGCCGGGCTTGGGCCCGTAGAGCGTGAGCCCGTCGATCGCGCCGAGCGCGTTCCACAGCTTCGCCAGCAGCGCCTCGCCGCGCGCGTGCAGCGTGCGATACGTGGAGCGCAGTGCCTCGCGGCGCGACTCGTACCGGTGCCGCGCCGAGAGCGAGGCGAGGAAGTCCACCGCCGCCGCCGCGCCGACCATGCCCTCGTGGTTCTGGGTGCCGGTCTCCACGCGCTCCGGCGACTCCTGCGGCGCCGGCTCCAGCCGCGGGAAGTCGAGCGATTCGATCGCCGCGCGCTTTCCCCAGAGAATTCCAATATGAGGACCGTAAAACTTGTACGCCGAGCACGCGAGGAAGTCGCAGCCGATCTCCTGCACGTCGACCAGCTCGTGCGGCGCGTAGTGTACGGCATCGACGAAGACGAGCGCGCCGGCCGTGTGGCCGAGCTCCGCGGCGTGCTTCACGTCGGTGATCGTGCCCAGCGCGTTGGAGGCCGCGCCGACGGCGACGACCTTCGTGCGCGGCGTGATGGCGGCCTCGAAGTCGGCGCAGTCGAGGCGGCCGTTGTCGGTGCGCATCTTCGCGACGCGCACCGTGAGCCCGCGCTCCTGCGCGATCGCGCGCCACGGGGCGACATTGGCGTGGTGATCGAGCTCGGTGATCACGATCTCGTCGCCCGGCGTCAGCCCGCGGCCGATCGCGCGCGCCACGTGAAACGCGAGGGTCGTCATGTTCTGCCCGAACGCGATCTCGTCCGGCGCGCCGTTCACGAAATCGGCGAGCGTCTCGCGGGCGCGCGCGATCAGCGCGTCGGTCTCCTCGCTCGTTGGATATTTCCAGTGCGTGTTCGCGTTGTGATGGAATAGGTAATCGCACATCGCGTCGGCGACCGGCCGCGGCACCTGGGTGCCGCCGGGTCCGTCGAAGTACGCGACCGGATGCCCCTCGTACACGCGCTCGAGCGCCGGGAAGTGCGCGCGAATGCCTTCGACCGAGGCGACGTCGGAGACGGAATGATCGACCGAGGTGCTCATGCGATCTCCACGCCCGCCCACTGCTCCACGAGCTTTACCGCTTCCACGTGATCCGCGACCTCGCCCAGCTCGCCGCGCGCGATGCGGAAGAGATCCGCCGTGAGCTGCAGGATCGGCGCCGGGACGCGATTCTCGCGCGCGACCTCCGCCGCGATGCCGATGTCCTTCTCGAGCAGCGCGAGCCGGAACGTGCGCGGGAAGGCGCGGCTCAGCACGCGCTCGGGGAACAAATTCATCGACGTGTTCGAGCGGCCGCTCGACGCGTTGATGACGTCGAGCGCCACGTTCGGATCGACGCCGGCCTTGGTGAGCGCGGCCAAGCCTTCCGCCGTCGCCAGCACGTGCACGGCGAGAAACGCGTTGTTCACCGCCTTGACGGCGTCGCCCGCGCCGACGTCGCCGCAATGCACGATCTTCTGGCCGAACGTCTCGAGCGCCGGCCGCACGCGCTCGAGCACCGTCGCGTCGCCGCCGACCATCACGGTGAGCGTGCCCTTCTCGGCGCCGATCACGCCGCCGCTCACGGGCGCGTCGATGAAGTCGATGCCGTGCGCCGCGAGTCGCGCGGCGATCGCGCGCGACGTGGCGGGATCGCCCGACGTGCAGTCGACGAGCGTGCTCCCCGGCTTCATGCCGGCGAGCAGCCCGTCGGGACCGTCGAGCAGCGCGAGTACGTCGCGCGAGACCGGCAGGCAGGTGATGACGACATCCGCATCGCGCGCCGCGTCGCCGGGCGTGGCCGCGTGCCGGGCACCGGTTTCGCGCGCGAAGTCCGCGGCGCGTTCGGCGGTGCGATTCCAGACGGCGAGGGGAAGGCCGGCGGCCGCGACGCGCGCCGCCATGGGGCGCCCGATGGCGCCGAGACCGAGGAAGGCGGTGTTCATGCGGTTCAACTTACCACCCGGCTAATTTTCGTGCATGATCACCCGAGTTCGCGTGCAGGGAATGACCTGCCAGCACTGCGTGCGCGCCGTGTTCACCGCGCTCGGCGCCGTGGACGGAATCGCGCGCGCCGACGTCCAGATCGGCGCCGTCGAGGTCGAGCACGACGGGCGCGTGACGGTCGATCAGCTCAAGGACGCGATCGCGGTGGCCGGGTATACGGTCGTCGACGGCCAGACGAACCGGCGGGCGCTGCCGCTGGCGTAGGCCTCAGGCGCGAGGAGCGAGGGCTGCTCGGGATGACAACACTCTCAATACGAGATCCAGTACGATCCCTTGACCAGGAACACGTTGCCCGGATGCGCGCCGCGGAGTTGGCCGAGGCCGCTCGGCGCCAGGCGGGCCACGTCGCCGTCGAAGCTCTGCGTGCGTTCCTGCGCCCAGACCGCGTACAGGACCGAACCCGGGCGATACTCCCAGCGGAGCACCGTGTTGGAGCGGTATTGCAGGAAGTCGAACGCGCCCGGATCGCCGCCGTCGTACGGCGTGTACCGGTCACGCCACTGGTCGGCGCGCGCGTTCGCGATCTGCAGCCAATCGGTGTAGTTGCCGCGCGTGGCGAACGGCGCGGCGTAGATCTCGAGTGAGAGCGTGGGCGTGGCCGTGACGGCGAGGCGCATGGTCATCGACCGCGTGGTCTGATCCAGCCGCGCCACGGTATAGTGCGTCGTGTCCATGCCGATGTCGCCGAAGTTCCCGTTGTACTGCGCCGCGTTGATGTTGTGGCCGTAGTTGTAGCTCACCGATCCCGTCACGCGGCTCGTGAAGCGGAAGTCCATGGCCGGCCCGCCGCTCCAGTTGCTCGACCGCCCGCCGTCCCCCGCGTTCCAGTTCAGATTGAAGTACGGAATGAACGCCCAGCGCGGGTCGCCCTCGAACGAGGCCCAGCCCCACGTGCTGCGATCCACGCGCACGGCCGGTCCGCCGCGCGTGCAGTTGTCGCAGTACGACGGCAGCGCGCCGTTCACGCCCTCGCCCGCGTGCAGCCACCAGCTGTTCTTGAGCTGCCAGTGCGTGTTGACGTTGCCGCCCGCATCGGTGCGCGTGCCGTCCCAGCTGTAGTTCACCCACTCGTTCACGTTGAAGTTCCAGAAGCGATAGAACGAGCGCGGCGTGTTGTCGTGGTACTGCCACCAGAGGAACTGGTTCTTGGCGTTGGCCCGCGAGAGGAACCCGACGTCGTTGATTTCGAACCCTGGCGACAATAGTTGCACTCCGGTACTAAATAGCGTCCGGCCGCCGCCGCGCTTGGCGAGAACGAGCTGCCACGAGTAGCCGCCGAGCGACGTGCGCGTGGAGTCGTACACGATGTCGTCGTCCGGGCGCTGATAGTTGTGCACCGAGCTGCGCTGCGTCGCCGCGATCGCCGCCGCGCTGCCCTGCACGTCGGTCTGCGCGAAGTAGCCGGACAGCTCGTAGTTGCGATGGAAGAACTGGTGCCGAAAGTCCACGCCGCCCGCGACCGCGTCGCGACGCAGATAGGGGCTGGACCATTGATCGAGATTGCGGTGCACGTCGGTCACCATCAGGCCGATCGCGCTGGCGCCCTGCCGGAAATCGCGCTGGAGCCGGCCGACGAAGTAGTTGCTCTGGGGCTCGATCGTCTGCCCGCCCGGCGCGGTCTCGCGCTGCGTCGCCGCGTCGAGCACGCCGACGGAAACGCCGTTGCCCAGGCGGCCGGTGAGCTTGGCGGCGCCGAGAATCGTGGATGCCGTCGCGTTCGACGGGTCACTGTACGTGTCCGAGAGCTCGGGCGCACGCCCGATGCGGCGCGAGTAGAAGAGCCCCGAGCACACGCCGTCGTTGCAGTTCACGTCGAAGCGGAAGAGCCCCTGCCCCTCGAGGAAGAACGGACGCTTCTCGGGAAAGAAGGTCTCGAACGCCGAGAGGTTGAGCACCGACGGATCGGCTTCGACCTGCCCGAAATCAGGGTTCACCGTCGCGTCGACGGTGAGGTTCGACGTGATGCCGTACTTGATGTCCGCACCCACGGTCGACTGGTTCTGCTCCTTGTAGCCGCTCGCCACCGGCGTGTTGAAGCTCTTCGCCACGGTGTACGGCGAGACCTCGAGCCGGTGCGACGTGCCGATGCCGTCGATGCCATCGAGCTCGCCAAGCTGCGACGCGAGGCCGCCCTTGGAGTGCGAGAACACGGGCCACGAGTAGCGCTCGTTGAACCGCGCGACGTCGCGCCACACGCCGAAGCCGAACGTGTGCCGCTCGCCCTTCTCGAAGCGAAGCTGGCTGAATGGCACGCGGAATTCCGCGACCCAGCCCAGCGAATCGATCCTCGTGCCGACGTCCCACACGCCGTCCCACGATTCGTCCTCTTCGCCGTCGTTCAGGATCGCGTAGTCGCGCTTCACGCCGACGGGGTTCACCGACATCTCCACGCCGGTGCGGCCGTCGTGATAGCCGTCGATGATGATCTTGAGCCACTCCGACTGCGTGTGTACGTCGCGCCGGCTGTACAGCGCGACCAGGCTGTCCGGATGCGGATCGTACGCGCGCACCAGCACGTACAGGTTCTTGTCGTCGTACGTCACGCGCGCTTCGGTCCGGAACCGCGGGTCGCCGTTCTCCACCGGGTCGAACGTGCGAAATCCGGTGATCACCTGCGCGGTTGCCCACGCGGGATCGTCAGCCTTGCCGTCGATCACCGGCGGCTTGATCGCGCGCGACGCGATCGCGACCGTGGCGCTCGCCGCCGGCGCGACGTCGCCGCTGGAGCTGATCGAATGATTCGTCGACGCGACCTGGCGCTGCGCGGCGAGCGACACCGACGGCAGGAGCAACGCGAGGCCAACGAGCAATCCGGAGTACGAGCGCATGGGTGGGTTCGAAGCGAAGCAATCGCGAGTACGGTCGCCGCATCCGCGCGGCGCACTCTCCCTCTGACACCGGGACGCCGCGAATAGTTGGAAATCGGACACGCGAGTTGGTGTGCGCGATGTCAGGATCGTGTCAGTTCTTGTCGATCTGGCCGAGCGCCGCGGCCGCGGCACGTCGCACGCGCGGATCGCGATCGGACGCGAGCATGTCGCTCAACGGATTCACCGCGGCCGCCACGGAGAGCGAACCGAGCGACAACGCCGCGTTCACGCGCACCATCGGGTCGGCGTCGCCGAGCATCGCGATGAGCGGCGCGCTCGCCGCGTCGTTGTCGGTGCGCCCGAGCGCCCACGCCGCGGTGCGACGCACGCGCACATCGTCGTCTTTCGCGAGACCGGCGAGCGCCGCTTCGAATGTTTTCTCACCGGCGTAGCCGAGCGCGAGCGCCGCCATCTCGCGCCGGGTCGCGTCCGGCGCGGTCAACTCCGCGTGCAGCCGCTCGGCGAGATCCTTTCCACCGATGCGACCGACCACCTGCGCCGCCGTGCGCCGCACGCACGCGTCGGTATCACCCATCGCGCCTCTCATTATGGAAAGCACGTCGCCGCCGATCCGATTGCTCATCGCCCAGTCGAACGCCGCGCCCCGTGCGTCGTCGAGCGCGGCGGCGTCCGGGCCGCCCAGCCGATTTCCCGCGCCCCACCGGTTCTCCAACGCGCGCGCGGTGAACGCGCACGCGAGCGGCGACTCGCCGCGCACCGCGGCGAGCACCGCGGTGGCGTTCACGCTGTCATCGACCGCCGTGGGCGCCGGCCGCGCCCCGTGCGCTTCCATCGCGCACGCACTCACCGCCGCCGCGAGGCCCGCCACCGTCAATCCAAGGGCGAGCGCCGCCCCCGGTGCGATCCGACGAGCGCCGGACCGCACCGTTCCACTCTCGATTGTCATGGATGTCTGTCTCCCGGCTTACCAGCCGTTGGGACGTGGACGCGGGCGAGGCCGCGGTCTGGGCCGCGGACGCGGCTCCGGATTCCACCCGCCCCGGCCGCCGAGGAGCGCCGCCGCTTCCTTTCGAATATTTGGATCTGGATCCTTTAACATCTCGCTCAGCGCGTCGGCCGCCGCGGAATCGCCGAGGCGCGACAGCGCGCGGAGCGATTCGCGCTTCACTTCGGGATCGCTGTCGCGCAGCGCGCCACGCAGCGCCGCCGCGCTGTTCGGATCCTCGATCTGCGCCAGCGCCCAGGCGGCGTTGCGGCGCACGCCGGTGTCGGCATCCTTGAGCGCACCGGCCAGCGCCGGCGGCGCGGGACGATGGCCGATCTCGCCCAGCGCCCATGCGGCGGTGGACCGAACGCCGGGGCTCGAATCCGCGAGCGCCGCGCCGAGCGCCGATGCGCCGGACTCGTCGCCGATCTCGCCCAGCGCCCACGCGGCGTCCTCGCGCACCTGGGCGATCTTGTCGCTGCGCAGCGTGTTCGCCAGCGCATCGGTCGCGTCGTGATCGCCGATCTCGCCGAGCGCCCAGACGACCTCGTCGCGCACGTCGGCGTCCGCATCGTTGAGCACGCCCGTCAACGCCGTCGTGCTCGAGTGTACGCCAATCTCGCCGAGGGCCCACACCGCATCCTTCCGCACCTGCATGTCGGGATCGTGGAGCAGCCCCGCGATCGGCGCGGCGGCGCTGTGCGCGCCGATCTCACCGAGCGCCCAGACGGCGTCGGCGCGCACGCCGGCGTCGCGATCCTTGAGCGCATCGATCAGCGTCGGCGCGCCGGCGTGATCGCCGATCTCGCCGAGCGCCCAAACGGCCATGCGGCGGACGTCGGAGTCGGCGTCGCTCTTCGCCGCGTCGCCGAGCGCGGGGATGCCGCGCGCGTCGTCGAGATTGCCGAGGGCCCATGCCGCCGCGCGGCGCACCTCGGAGTCCTTGTCGCTCCGCAGCGCCTTCGACAGCGCCTCGATCGCGCGCGGATCGCCCGACTGGCCCAGCGAGCGAATGGCGCTGAGCCGCACGTCCGCCACGTTGTCGCCGAGGGCCGAGATGAGCGCGGTCGTCGCCGCGGGCGACAGCGTGCGGCTCGGCACGGCGTTCCAACCGATGGCGTCGAAGGCCGTCGAGATCGCGTTGCTCGCGGCATTCGCGATGACATTGCTCGTCGTCGCCGAGAGGACGCTGTGCGTCACCGTCGACACGAGGTCCGGCGTCTCGTGCTCGATCGCGCGTGTCGTCGAGCGCGCGACGTGCGTCGCGATGTCGCGCGGGATCACGGTATCCGTCTGCTGCATCGCGGCGGCTTCGGGGCTCGACGCGGCCGCCGCCGGCGTGGTCATCGCCGAGAGAGGCAGCACCACGAGCGCGATCGCGCCGGTCATCAGCGCCACGTAGCCGCGGCGCAGTCCATTTCGATTCATGCCAGGCTCCAGGATTGCGAGTAGCCGACCCTCGAAGGTCGATCGTTGCGCCATCGGCAGCGCGCCGGCGGGCATCGCCTCGCGGCCGAGGGTCTTCACCATGTCGAGCAGATGCTCGGCGTACGTCGACGCGCGCATGCCGGCGCGCAGCACCCAGTCGTCGCACGCGCGCTCGCCCTCGGCGCGGATGCGCTTGACGGCGATCCAGACGAGCGGGTTGAACCAGTAGATCGCCCAGGCGAGCGTCGCGAAGACGTTCGTGAGCACGTCGAGGCGCTGCACGTGTGCGAGCTCGTGGAGGAGCACCGCGCGGCGGCGGTCGTCGGACCACTCGTCCGCGTCGGCGGGCAGCAGCACGATCGGATTGAACACGCCGAACGTCATCGGCGTGGACGCCCGCTCGCTCCTGAGCAGCGTGACCGGATGTCCGAGCCCCACCGCGAACGACATCGTCTCGTTGAGACTCGCCCAGCGCGCGGCGTCGAGCGGCGTGGCGCGCCAGGTGTACCAGCGCGCGACCGCGATGCCGAGCAGGAAACGCAGCAGTATGAGCGCGGCGCCGGCGAGCCAGACGGCGAAGAGGATCGTCCGTGGTCCGTGGTTGGTGGTCCATGGTCCGTGGTCGACAGCAGACGGCGCGGGTTCTACGCGCAGCGGGCTGGTGGCTGATGGCGTCCGCTCGGCCGCCGAAGCCGAGTGCTCGACCGCCGGTGCTGCCCCGTGGACCACGGACGACGGACCACGGACCACGGACGAATCACCACGGCCCACCGACGAATCACTACGGACCACCGACCACGGACCACCGACGCCCACTCGCGGCAGCACGTGCCATCGCGGCGTGACGAACAGCGACGCGACCGCCAGCGCGAGCACGGCGATGATCGCGTACTGCCAGACGAGATGGCGCGACGCCGCCGAGCCGCGGCGCAGCACGTGCGCGCCGACGATGGCGAGCGCGAGGATCGCCGAGCTCTTGGCGGCCGTCGTTCCGACGAAGGTCAGCACGTGCGCGAGATCGATGCTCATCGTCCCTCCTTTTCCGCGTCGCGGATCCTGGAGCGCAGCCGCTCGATGTCGTTCTTCGAGAGCTTGGCTTCGCTCATCTGGAGCAGCGTCATCACCGCGGCTTCCATGGACCCGTTGAAGAACGTCCCGACGAGGTGCGACACGGCGGCGGTCTTCGCCTTGTCCTGCGGCACCGTGGGGACGTACAGGTAGCGCGGCCCGTCCTGCTTGTGCCTGAGGTGTCCCTTGTCGACGAGGACGCGCATGGTCGCGCGCACGGCGGAGTAGCTCGGCGGATCGGGAATGCGCTCCAGCACCTCGGCGACGGTGGCCTGGCCGAGCTGATAGACCGCGTCCATGATCTGCCGTTCTCGCTTGGAGAGCTCCTGATTGACTTCCATGAGTCGGTCGCGCGGGTCGAGTGTGGGGTATGCTGGAAAGTCAGCACTGTGCTAGAAATCCAGCAGCGTGCTAGAAAATCAGCACGGTCGCCGGAATTGTCAAGGACGAGATTGTGGGCGTCCGTCGTCGCCGCGCGCGCAGAGGGGCGTAACTCCAGGGTTGTCCGCGAGATAGTCCTCTTGGTATGTTGACGCCGCGCATCCCAGGGATAACGGCGAGCACATTCATTCGGCGGGGGCAGCCATGGCGCCACCTCAGCGAAATCCGGAGGAACGGCCGGTCGGCGCCTTGCTCGCGCCCGACATCGTCGCGCTGCTCGACGAATCCCCCGCCGACATCGCGACCGAGACCGAGGAGATTCACCCCGCCGATCTCGCCGACGTCGCCGAGCTGCTCGAGCCCGGACAGCTCCAGGCGTTCCTCGCCGCACTCGGCCCCGCGCGCGCCGCCGACGTGCTCGAGTATCTCGACGAGGAGCTGA
Organism: Gemmatimonadaceae bacterium; assembly: GCA_035547615.1. GTDB lineage: Bacteria > Gemmatimonadota > Gemmatimonadetes > Gemmatimonadales > Gemmatimonadaceae > JAQBQB01. The sequence goes on from DASZUN010000234.1 coordinate 15,148, forward strand.
GGACCGAGCTGCTCGAGGCGCTCACGCCGCGTCAGGCGGCGGAGCTCGTCTCGGAGATGACGCCGGACGACCGCGCCGACACGCTCGAGGAGATCGACGAGGAGCACGCCGAGGACATTCTCTCGGAGATCCCGGCTGAGGCGCGGCAGGAGACCGAGAAGCTTCTCTCGTACGAGCCGGACACCGCCGGCGGCCTGATGACGACCGAGTTCGTGTCGGTCGCAGCGGACATGACGGTCGAAGCGGCGTTGGAGAACGTGCGATCCGTCGCGCGCAGCGGGAAGAAGGAAGCGATGCACGCCGTCTACACGACCGACGTCGCGGGACGGGTAGTCGGCGTGATGTCGCTGCGCGAGCTGCTGGCGGCGCCGTCGGGCGCGAAGATCAGCGACATCGCGTGGACGGAAGTGGTGAGCGTGAGCCCGAGCGCGGACCGCGAGGAAGTCGCGCGCGTGATCGCCAACTACGACCTCGTCGCGGTCCCGGTGGTGAGCGAGTCCGGGCACATCATGGGCGTGATCACGGTCGACGACGTGATCGACGCGATGCAGGAAGAGCAGACGGAGGACGTGCAGAAGTTGGGCGGCTTGGAAGCGCTCGACGAGCCGTACTCCACGATCTCGTTCTGGCGGATGATCAAGAAGCGCGCGGGGTGGTTGAGCGCGCTGTTCCTCGGCGAGATGCTCACGGCCACGGCGCTCGGCGCGTATCAGAAGGAGATCGACAAGCAGACCGTGCTGGCGCTGTTCCTCCCGCTGATCATCAGCTCGGGCGGCAACTCGGGCTCGCAGGGCACTTCACTGCTGATCCGCGCGCTCGCGCTGCGTGAGGTGAGCGTGCGCGACTGGTGGCGCGTGGCGCGCCGTGAGATCTCGACGGGGCTCACGCTCGGCGTGATCCTCGCCATCATCGGCTTCGTGCGGATCGAGGCCTGGCAGGCGATGGCGGACCATCACTGGACGTTGCTCACGTTCCACCTGGGCCACGACTACAACACGACCTACGTGAACAATCTGCCGGTCGTGCACCCGGGGCAGCACTTCCTGCTCGCGCTGACCGTCGCGTTCGCGCTCGTGGGCGTGGTCGCGTTCGGGACGCTCGTCGGCTCGATGCTGCCGTTCGTGTTCCGCGGGCTGGGCTTCGACCCCGCGAGCGCGTCGGCGCCGTTCATCGCGACGTTCGTGGACGTGACGGGGCTGATCATCTACTTCAACGTGGCGCTGCACATACTGCTCAGGTAAGGCGCGCCGCCTCAAATCCATTCTGGACCTTCCCGTCGTACCTGCTTATGCTCGTCCTGCGTTCGAAGTCCGCGCAGGCGCAGATGCTGATGGGTCACCCATGCCACCATGGAGGTCCGGATGGTCAAGCGTGTCGCGATGCTCTTCGGAGTCGTGTTCCTCGTCGTCGGAGCGCTCGGGTTGTTCACCTCGGGCGGAATGCAGATGGGCGACGTGAACAACCCGGCCAAGCTGCTCGGATTGTTCCCCGTGAACGTGCTGCACAACGCCGTGCACATCCTGTTCGGCGTGTGGGGCATCGCCGCCGCGAGATCGTTCGGCGGCGCGGCCACGTACTGCAAGGCTGGCGGCGTCATCTATCTCGTGCTCGCCTGCCTCGGCTTTCTCGCGCCGACGACGTTCGGATTCATTCCGATCGGCGGCAACGACATCTGGCTGCACTGCCTGCTCGGGCTCGTGCTCGCGGGCGTCGGGTTCACGGCGCGAGACGAGAGCGCCGTTGCCGCTGCTGCCGCGGCGTGATCCGGCCGGGTTTCTCGTGCACGGGGCGGCATATCGCCGCCCCGTTTTTTTTTGCGAGTGGCCCCGGGCACGCCACAATGACGAAGATTGAACGGCAACGAGGTGAACGGACGAGACGGACGTGATCACGGAAGCTGCAACAACAGATTCTTTGGGAGCTGCCTCGGGGTGCTGCAGCAACCAGCAAGCACCCACTCCGTTCAGTCAGTTCAATCCGTTCGAGTCGCGTTTCCCATCTCCTGGTGGCCTCCTCGGTGCACCGCGCCAACCCGCCACACAGAACCCGAATCGAATCGGGCGCGCCCGCGCCTCGGGCGATTAGCTTTCCGTCACGTACTCGCGAGGATCCTATGGAGCACCTGAAACTCACCATCGAAGGCATGTCGTGTCAGCACTGCGTGCGCGCGGTGCGCGGCCGGCTCGAGCGTACGCCGGGCGTGCGCGTAGAAGACGTGCAGATCGGATCGGCCACCATGGAATTCGATCCGGCGCAGACGAACGTGGACTCGATCGAAGACGCGATCGCAGACGAGGGCTACACGGCGTTCGTCGAAGGCTGACGCTGCTGGCGCGGTACGGATTCTCATAACAGATTGGTGGCCGCTCGTCGGACCACCCACTCCTGTCTCGACGTTCCAATGAGAATCCGTACGCTCGGCCGGTCGACGCAGATCGCCGCGCTCGCCGTCGGCCTGTTCCTTCCGTCGCACACCGCGATCGCGCAGCGCGGCAAGAAGGACGCACCGGAGTTCACGCGGCAGGGGCTGCTGATCGTCAACTTCACGCCCGGCCCCGGCGCGAACATGAAACTCGGGCGCAACGCGGGCAACGACGTGCGCTCGCGCGTGAACCATCTCGCGAATCGCCGCGAGGTCGACGTGATCGACGGCGGCGAGATCTCCTACCGGATGGAGCGCGCCGGCTACAATCCGGACACGACGTACTCGGTGAACGACATGCGCGCGCTCGGCAAGTTCATGCGCGCGGACGAGTACCTGATCGGCCGCGTGTCGAATGGACCGGCCGGCCCGACGCTCGAGGGTGAGCTCGTGCTGATGCGCGATGAGCGGCTGCGGCAACCCCTACCCGCCGTACACGCGCCCAAGCTCGACTCCGCGGTGTCGATGTTCGCGCACGCGGTCGTCGCGGCGCGCGCGCAGCTCGCCGGTCAGCGCCGGTGCGAGAACGATCTGCGCGAAGGCCGCGGCCGGCAGGCGATTGCCGATGCGCGCGAGGGTGTCGCGATCTATGCGCAGTCGACGCTCGCCCGCACGTGCCTCATGTGGGCGATGCGGCAGATGGCGACGCCGTCGTCCGAGATTCTCGACGTGGCGCACGAGGCACTCGCGGTCGACCCGCGAAGCTACTACGCGCTAGAATCCGGTGCCGTCGCGCTCGACTCGCTGAAACGGCGCGACGAAGCGGCGGACCTCTGGCTCCGGCTCGCCGACACGGACACGAACGACGCCGACCTCACGGTGCGCGTGTCGTACGCGCTGTTCGACGGCGGCAATGCGAGGCGTGCCGAGCCGTTCCTCGTGCGCGCGACCGCACGCTTCCCCGACGACATTCGACTCGTGCAGCAGCTCTGGCGGGTGGCGTACGAGAACCGGAGTTGGAAGACGGCGATCGGCGCCGCCGAGTCGATGCTCGCGCGCGACTCGACCACCGCGAGCGATTCGACGTTCTTCCTGCGCCTCGCCAACGCGTATCACTCGGCGGACATGCCGTACAAAGCGGTCGAGACCGCCGCGCGCGCCGTGGCGGCGTTCAAGAGCGACCAGCGGCTGTACGCCGCGTACGCCGTGTACGTGCGCGCCGAGGCGGACACCGTGATTCCGCGCGGCCTCGCGCTGTTCCCGAGGAGCGCGGACCTGCTCGCGATGAGCGCCAAGGAGCTGCGCGCGAAGGGCAAGCTCGCCGAGTCGCTCGACGCCACGAAGCAGGCCGTGGCACTCGATTCGACCATGAAGCAAGGGCAGCTCATGGTCGCGCAGCTCGAGATCGAGCTCGGACGGCCGGACAGCGCGCTCGTCGCGCTCCGGCGCGCGATCGCCGGCGGGGAGGACTCGACGCTCGTTGCGCAGTTCGCGCTCTCCAAGGGGAACACGCTGTATCGCGCGGCGAACGGCACCAAGACGTCGGCGGACTTCGGCCTAGCGCTGCGCTATCTCGCCTTCGCCGACACGATCAGGGGCTCGCAGCAGTCGCGATTCCTGGTCGGCGCGGCGGCGCTCGGCGTCGCGCAGTCCGCCGTGACCGAGGCGGCGAAGCTCACCGACAAGTCGGAGAGCTGCCGCCTGGCGCGGCTCAGCTCGGACATGCTGCCGGTGGCGCGCGACGGCCTGCAAGCCGGCCAGGACCTCTTCGCCGAGGCGGCGAAGCAGTCATTAGACTTTCTCAATCAGCAGCTGGATCCGTACGTGGGGCAGCAGGTGACGGCCTATTGCGGAGCGGGCGCCGCGATCACGCTACTCCCGGATCGCTTCCATCGGTGACGCTCGCCCTGCGCGCCACGCGGGCGGAAGCACCGCGGCCGCGCACGCGGCGAGCAGCACGATGACTGCGATCAGCACGGGGATGACCGGCCCGCCAGCGGTGTCGAGCACCACGGTCGCGACGAGGCGCGCCGTTGCCGCGGCGACGATCGCCCCGACGACGAGCCCGAGCGCGGTAAGCGTGCCCGCGTCCCGCACGACCGCCCTCGAGAGTGCTCCGGGCGAAGCGCCGAGGGCGGCGCGAATTCCGAACTCGCGGGTATGCGCCGAGACGTGATGCGCGATCATTCCGTTCATGCCGACCAGAGTCAACACGAGTCCGAGCACCGACAGCGCGCTGAAGATTCCGATGTAGCGGCGCATCGGATCAAGGGCTCGCGTCAACGACGCCGCGACGCTCGTGACGGACGACGCCTGCTCCGTGAGCCCGAGCTCGAGCGCCGCGTCGCGAATCGACGCGGTCAGTGCCGCGGGTGACGCGCTCGAAGCGCCGCGAATGAACACCGCGCCCCCCGTCAGCGAGTCGGCTGCAGCGGCGACCCACAATGAAGGCGGGGGGCGCAATCGAGGATCCGATGGAGGACGTGCGAGATCGGTGGCTGGGATGACGCCGACGACCGTGGCCCATGGGCCGTCCGATCCGATTCGCACGCGTCGCCCGACGACACTCGCCGTGCCCCACAGCGTGCGTGCGAGCCGTTCATCCACGACCGCGCTCTGGCCGGTGGCGACGTCTGATGCGTCGAAGCGACGCCCCGATCGAATCGGAATTCCGAGCGTTTCCATGAACCCGGGAGAGACATACTCGCACGAACACGCCGGCGCCTCGCCACCCGCATCGGCCGTCAGCGGTCCATCGGGGTTGAACCCCTGGCTCACGCCCACCTGACGCACGCCGCGGATCGACAACAGGCGCTGCTCGAGGTCGCGCACGTGTACCGGCGGCTGGTGACTCCCGGACCGCGCCGCGAGGCGCATCGAGACCAAACCATCCACGGGAAAGCTCGGCGACCACCGAGCCGCATCCAAAAGCGACCGCGTGAGCAGCAGCGCATTCGCGCAGAGCGCGAGCGACAATGCGATCTGGGCGACGACCGCGACGCGAAGCGTGCGCTTGGCGCTCGAGCCGAGCCCACTTCGACTGCCGCCTTCCGCCAGGTTCACGCTCTTTCGCCGAACGAGCTGGAGGAGCGGCGCCGGTGCGCAGAGCGCCATCGTCAACAGACCGCTGACGATCGCGAAGCCGAGGACGTGCGTGGCGCCGCCGCCGATCCAGTTCGCCAGTCCTCGGCGATCGAAGGTCGCCAGCAGAACGCGCATGGCGGCGAGGGCAACACCGCCACCGAGGATGCCAGCACCGGCCGAGAGGAAGAGTGTCTCGTACACGATGGGGCGCGCCGTTCGCCAGCGGCTCGCACCGAGTGCCGTCCGGATCGCGAAATCGCGACGTTTGTTGCCGACGCGAACCACCATCAGGTTGGAGACGTTGACGCACGCGAGCAGCAGGATCGCGGCCGCGACGAGCTGGAGGATGACGACGAGCTGGAGGTCTCCGGGGCGCAGGGCGTCCGCGAGGGGATCGATTCGCCACCAGCGGCGCTCACGCTTCTGAAGGCTTGCGTCCAACCGCTGACCGAGTCCTTCCAGCTCGGCCACTGCTTCTCGTCGCGAATCGTGCGGACCGACGCGAGCGATGAGCGACAGTGAGCGATCCGACGCAGAGAAGCCGCCAGTGATCGGCGACAGCGGCGTCCAGAATTCCACGTCCCAATCCGGAAACCAGAAGGCGTCCGGCATCACGCCGATCACGGTGTAGCTTCGTTGCCGGATGCGCACTCGTTTGCCGAGAATGGAGCGATCCGCGCCGAATGCTCGGCGCCACAGCCCGCCTCCCAGCACGACGACGGGCGAGGCATCCGCTCGTTCGTCCGACGGTCGTATGGTGCGCCCGATGATCGGCCGAACGCCGAGGACGTCGAACGCGCTCGCCGACACGGCGATCCCCAATGCCTTTGGCGGCCCTTCGTCGAGCGTCAGCGCGTACCGATAGGCCCCGCCGGCGCGATAGGCGGCGATCGCTTGCACGTGCGTCGCCGTGCGGCGCATCGCATCGAATTCGTCGAGCGACAGCAGGTACTCATCCGGTACGCGTCGGCTGTCCTGAACGGTGAGCAGTCGATCCGCCTGCACGTACGGCGGCGGCCGAAGGATCGCCGCGTCGACGAAGGCGAACATCACGCCGTTCAAGCCGACGCCGAGCGAGAGCGACACGACGACCGCGGCGACGAACAATGGGGAGCGTCGCAGCGAGCGAAGCGCTCCGCGCAGATCCGGCGAGATGGCGTTCGTGCGGACAGGCATCGGCGGCCTGCATCAGAAGGGGAGACGTGCCGTGAGTACGTGTTGCGTGTTGTCGCGCATCATGGTGATCGCCGCGATACGCGACTTTCCATCCGTTTCGATCGACAACAGCATTCCTGGCGCGTCGTACGCGCGGATGACCTGTCCGCGGCGATTCACGATCTCGATGCTCGAGTTGGCCAGCCGTCGCATCGAGAACCCGGAGCCGTGCACGAGCTTCATGCCCCAGTCGCGATACCGAATCGTGACGAAGAGCGAATCCGCGACGACGGCCAGGCCCTGCACGTTCGGCTCGTACGTGAGGCTGTTAGGCAGGAAATCAGATCCGGGAACGCGAGCCCGCTCATTCACCTTGACGTCCGGCTCCATGCCGCGGAAGTAGACCGGCAGGCGAATCGGCGAGGCGACCATGGCGCTGTCGTGGGCGAATCCGCGAATCGTGGCGTCGCCCTGCGTCAACGTCCACATCGTGTCCCGGGAGAGGCAGAGGAACACGCGATTCAGCACGCGCCGTGCAACGCGGTCGCGGTACGGGACCGGTGTCCCGAACTCGCTGCGAAGACGATCATCTGGTCCGTACCGGCGGACGAGGCCGACGCCGCGCCACTGCTGATCGGAGAGATATGGTCCGAAGGTCACGTCGGAGCCGAGCCACGAGTCGTACCATCCGCCGTCGGGACGCAGGGCGAACTCGCCGATGATGTCGATTTGCGGAACGTCCGGCGTGTTCGTCGTTCGGAGCACTGCGCCGAGCGAATCGAGAAAGGTGACGCGGTGCGCTCCGAGGTCGGCGACCATGTATGCCGCTGCGCCGGTGCTGCAGCGCACGACTGTTGGCACGATGAACTGGCCGGGCCCGGCGCCGCGCGATCCGATGGTCCGGGTGACGTCGCCATTCGCCGCGAACACGACGAGTTGCGCGAGCTGGCGATCGGCGACGACCAGGGAACTGCCGTGCCAGCACATGGAGAACGGAACCTTGAGCGGCGAGGGGCCGCCAGCCGGATCGACGCTGAGATCGCGCCAGGCGAGCGTCGCCAATGCCGGCGGCTGCGTGATCGTGCGGTGGCCGTCGCCGGCCAGGGCGCGCGTGAGGTCTTCCGCGGCCTGCGCCGTGCACGGCGCCGGCATCAGGAGGATCCCGATCGCACACGCAAACGGCAAGGCGCGGCCTGTGCGCGGGATTCCGATCCGCTCAGCACGTGCCGCGCGGTACACGAGCCGTTTCGCGAAGTCCTTCATGGGCACAGTGGCGGCGCACATGCTCGCGCCTCGGTCGAGGGGCGAGCACGTGCGGATGGCGCAGCTGCGCGATTGTACAACCCTATTAATGAATGTCAATACCGCGCATTAATGGATTCTAATGATTCGAATCCAGCGTGCGCGCGCCGCGCCACCGTCAGTCCCCCACGCCCATCAGGTGATTCGACGTCTGCGAGAGCGCCGAGCCTTCCGCGGTGTCCTCGAGCGGGCTGATGATCCCCTGCTCCAGCCACTCGTGCTCCCCGCGCATCACGCTCTGCGCCACCTTGTAGAGCTGCGCGTCGTAGTGGCCGTAGAAGTCCTCGAACAAGCGCTCCACGCGCACGCGCGCCGCACGGCAGAAGAGATCGGCGAGCACCGTCGCCTGCGCATTGCCCGCCTTGGCGAGCATCCGCGCTCGCACGCACGCCGAGGCCATCGCGAACAGCTCGGCGCCGATGTCCACGGCGCGGAAGAGCACGAGCTGCCGCCGCTCGAGCTTGGGCCCGAGCTTCACCATCGCGTGGAAGATCGCGCGGCCGAGCTTCCGCGTGTGGCGCTCGGCGAAGCGCATGTGTGCGGCGAGCGAGCCGAACTCGGCGAACGCGCCCGGCACCTGCCCCTTCCCCACCCAGCGCGCCGGATACCACGCGGGGTAGAACTTCATCACGCGCCCGAACGCCGCCGCCTTCTCGGATTTCGATGCGTCCTTGTCGACGAGCGCGAATGCGGTCTTGAAGTGGTGGTCGACCGCCTCGCGCGCGATGAACAGCCGCATGATCTCCGACGAGCCCTCGAAGATCAGGTTGATGCGCGAGTCGCGCATCGCGCGCTCGATCGGGATCGGGCGCTCGCCGCGTGCGCGGAGCGAATCGGCGGTCTCGTAGCCGCGGCCGCCGCGTACCTGGAGCGCGTCGTCGACGATGCGCCAGCCGTGCTCCGTGTTGTACATCTTCGCGATCGCCGCCTCGAGCCGGATGTCGTAGTGCCCGTGCTCGGCGAGGCCGACGGTGAGCTCGGAGATCGACTCCATGGCGAACGTGTTCGCGGCCATCATCCCGACCTTCTGCGCGACCGCTTCGTGCTTCCCGATCGGCGCGCCCCACTGCACGCGCTCCTGCGCCCACCAGCGCGAGGCCTGGAGCATCGCCTTGCTGCCGCCCGCCACGCTCGCCGGCAGCGTGAGTCGCCCGGTGTTGAGCGTGATGAGCGCGATCTTGAGCCCCTTCCCCTCGCCCCAAATGATGTTCTCGCGCGGCACGCGCACGTTGGTGAAGCGAATGAGACCGTTCTCGATCGCCTTGAGCCCCATGAAGCGGCAGCGGTGCACGACTTCCACGCCGGGCCAGTTGGCCTCGACGATGAACGCCGTGATCTGCTTCCGCTGCTTCCCGTGCACGATGGCGTCCGGCGTGCGCGCCATGACGACGAACAGCTCGGCGCGCGTGCCGTTCGTGCACCAGAGCTTCTCGCCGTTCAGGACGTAGTACTTCCCGTCCTCGCTCGGCGTGGCCATGGCGTGCATGTTCGCGGGATCGGACCCCGCGTCGACCTCGGTGAGCGCAAACGCGCTGATCGCTCCCTTGGCGAGCCGAGGGAAGTAC
>DASZUN010000235.1:0-3328 GCA_035547615.1 Gemmatimonadaceae bacterium
CGTGAACCGGATCTTCGATGCGCTTTTGGGCGCGGTACACGAGCGGAGGGGCAGCGTCGTCGCCTTCGCCGGCGACGCGATGACGTGCTGGTTCGGCGACGACGACGGCCGCGCCGCCATCGCGTGCGGGCTCGCGATGCAGGGCGCGATGACGACGGCGGGCAGCGTGACGGTGGGCGGTGAGCAGCGCGCCGTGGGGCTCAAGGTGACCGTGGTCGCCGGCGAGGCGCGGCGCTTTGTGGTCGGCGACGCGCGCACCCAGTGTCTCGACGTGCTGGCGGGAGCGCTCGTCGATCGACTTGCCGCCGGCGAGCAGCAGGCGCGTGCCGGCGACGTGCTCGTGCACGCGCGAACCGCCGAGGCACTCGGCGACGCGCTCCAGCACCGCGGCGAGCGCGACGCGTTCGTGATCGTCGAGGCGCTACGCGACGCGCCGCCGGCGCGCGCGTGGCCCCCGCCGCCGCGCGTGCTCGCCGACGAGGAGGTGAAGCCGTGGGTGCTCGCGCCGGTGTATGCGGCGGCGCGCTCGGGGCACAGCGCATATCTCGCCGAGTTCCGCTCGGTGGTGGCGCTGTTCGGGTCGTTCGAGGGGATCGACTACGATGCGGCGGACGCGGGCGAGCGCCTCGCCGCGGTCGCGCGCGGCATTCTCGAGATCGTCACTCGCCACGGCGGCTTCGTGTTCGACATGAACACCGGCGACAAGGGGAGCTACTTCCTCGCGGTGTTTGGCGCACCGCAGGCGCACGGTGATGATGTGCGCCGCGCCGCGTCGGCGGCCGACGAGCTGCGGAAGGCGGGCGTGTCGCGCATCGGCGTGAATGCGGGGCGCGTGTACGCGGGCCTGTACGAGGGCGCGGACCGTTCGGTCTACCGCGTGGCCGGCGACGCGGTGAATCTCGCGGCGCGGCTCATGACGACGGCAGTGCGCAATCAGATTCTGATGAGCGGCGACGTGGGCGCGGCGCTCGACCGTCGGTTCGAGATTCGCGCGCTCGATGCCGTCACGGTGAAGGGCAGGGCGACGCCGGTCGCCGTGTGCGAGCTGCTCGGCCCCGCGGCCGCCGGCGTTCGCCTCAGCGAGCCGCGCTACGCACTGCCGATCGTCGGCCGCGCCGCGGAGTTGGCCGTCATTGATCGCTCCATCGAAAACGCGAAAGAAGGTCATGGCGGCGTGCTGGCGCTGTGTGCCGATGCCGGCATGGGCAAGTCGCGCCTCGTGAATCAGGCGATTCAGCGCGCGACCGCCTCGGGCTTCGAGTGCGTCGCCGGCGAGTGCCAGCCGCACGGCACCGGCATCGCCTATCTGCCCTGGCAGCCGGTGTTGAATGCGCTGCTGGGAATTCCGACCGACGCGCCGCTGGACGCGCGACGCGAGGCGCTGCTCGCCGTGTTGCGAGCCGCCGCGCCGCAGGCGGCTGCCGTGGCGCCGCTCCTCGACCGCGCGCTCGATCTGCCGATGCCGGACAACGACGTGACGCGCGGCATGCCGGCGCCGGTGCGCAAACAGGTGCTGGAGCAGGTGCTCACCGGCGTCGTGCGCGGACGCGCGGCGATGGGGCCGCTGTGCATCGTGCTCGAGGATGTGCACTGGGCCGACTCGCTTTCGCGCGACCTCCTCCAGGCGATCGCGGCCACGATCCGCGACGTGCCTGTGCTGGTGGTGATCGCGCATCGCCCGTTGGAAGCGCCGCTCCGGCTGCCGCACACGCGCGAGGTGCAGCTCGCCGAGCTGACGGCGGACGAGGCGTCGCGCCTGGCGTCGATGCTGATGGAGCACGTGATGCACGCCGACGCGCCGCCGGACACGGTGGCGCTCATCACCGCGCGGGCGAACGGGAATCCGTTCTACCTCGAGGAGCTCGTTCGGTACGTCGCCGAGCATGGCGCGACCACCGAGCTGCCGGCGAGCCTCGAAACCCTGATCCTGAGCCGTATCGACAGTCTGAGCACGGTGCAGCAGCTCACGGTGAAAGTGGCGAGCGTGATCGGCCGGCGCTTTCCCACCGAATGGCTCACGGGCGCGTTCGGCGCGACTGGCGTGAGCACGGAGGCGGCCGACCTCGAGCGCATCCGCTCGCTGGGGCTCGTGGTGTCGGATACGCCGCCGCCACACGAGGCGTATCTCTTTCGCCACGCGGTGGTGCGCGACGTGGCATACGAGACGATCGCCTTCGGGCTCAGGCAAAGCCTTCACGAGCAGCTCGCGCAGTATCTCGAGAAGACCAGCGCCGACGCGCCGCCGGTGGATCTCCTGGCGTACCACTACGCGCGAAGCCCGAACGAAGGAAAGGAAGCGCTCTACCGCCGGATGGCCGCCGAGCTGGCGATCCGGAACGGCGCGTACGCGGACGCGCTGGCGCACGTCGAGCGCGCGTCGGAGATCGTCGCGCGGTCCATGGCGCCCGACCGCCTGGAGCAGGAACTCGAGCTGCAGCTGCTCCTCGGCACCATTCTGCTCGTTGTCGACGGGCAAGGCTCGGCCAAGGCGAAGGCGGTGTACGATCGCGCACGCGAGTTGTCGCGCGCCGTGCCGCCCGGCCCCGCGGTAGGCCGCGCCATCTTCGGGCTCTGGACGTACTACCTGTTCCAGGGTCTCATGGGCCCGACCGAGGAGCTGGCCGACGAAGCGCTCGCGCTGGCGCAGATGGCGCCTGATCCGGGCGTGCGCGTGATGGCCCACCTCGCGGTGGCGCAGACGCACATGTGGACGGGGAAGTGGCGGAAGTGCCACGAGCATTATGAGCATGTGCTCACGCACTACGACCCCGCGCAGCACCAGGCGTACATCACGCACTACGCGCAGAATCCGCGCTTCACGGCCGCGGACTCCGGCTTCTGGGCGCTGTGGGCGATGGGACTCCCGGATTCGTCGCACGTCGTGGCCGAAACGGCGATTGCCGACGCGGCGCCGCTCAATCACGACTTCACGTACGTGATCGCGTATCTCTGCCGGCCCGTGTTGGCGTATCTCACGCGGCGGCACGACGTGCTCGGCGAGAGCGTGGGAGAGTTCATCGAGCGGAGCCAGCGCGCGGGGAATCCGTTCTACATCGCGATGGCGCTGGCGTTGAAGGCGTATCACGACGTGCTCCGCGGCGAGCACGACGCGGGGATCGCGCTCCTTGCCGAGCAGGATGCGACGATGCGCGCGCTGGGGTCCAAGCTCATCGAGCCGTTCGTCACGTCGCTGCTGCTGGAGAGCTACCTCGTGGCCGGCCGCTACGACGATGGCCTCGCGATGCTCGACGCGCGGTTCGACACGTTCGTGGCGGAAGGGCGCGTGGCCTGGGTGCCGGACCACCTGCGGTTGCGCGCCGAGCTGCGC